>NZ_JAILWL010000065.1 GCF_025698965.1 Roseibium sp. | reverse complement strand
AGGATCTGCTCTCGCGGGCGAGCCGTCGTGAAGTTCAGTCCAGCCGTACATTGGTCACCATGCACGGTTTCCGGATCGTCGCTTGCAAAATCGGCATGCAGCCGGCCTTCCTTGGCCAGGCGCCGGGTCAGTTGCGTGTTGGGCAGCGCATAAAGCAGTCCGGTCATTGCAACGGGAATGGCGGCGTCTTCGATCAAGGTCGATATTCCCTCGGCAACCTTGTCGCCTTCCTCATCGAAGCCCACAATGAAGCCCGCCAGCACGAAGATCCCGGCATCGTAAATCTTGTGAACGCTTTCAGCGATGTCGCGCCGGGTGTTCTGCTTCTTGCGCGTGGCGACAAGAACATCCGGATCCGGACTTTCAATTCCAATGAAAACGGAGAAGTAGCCGGCATCCTGCATCATCTTCAACAGGGCTTCGTCATCAGCCAGATTGAGAGAAGCTTCCGTTGACATTTCGAAGGGGTATTTCCGCTTCTTCTGCCAGGCTGCAAGTTCAGGCAGGAACCCTTTCACCGCTCGCTTGTTGCCGATCAGGTTATCGTCAACGAAATCGACATGGCCTCGATAGCCGAGCTCATAGAGCCGGTCGAGTTCGGCCAGGATCTGGTCATTGGTCTTTGTCCGCGGGACCCGTCCATAAAGCTCGATAATGTCACAGAATTCACAGGTAAACGGGCACCCACGTGAATATTGAACACCGATCTGCACATAATCTTTGAACTTGAGGAGGTCGAAACGGGGGATCGGGCTGGAGGTCACGTCAGCCTTGAATTTTTCTGCAACGAACCGCCCATTTCGAACGCCATCGTTCCAGGCTGCAATGAAGGTTTCCAGAATACCTTCTGCCTCACCGAGGACGAGGAAGTCGGCTATTTCATAGACTTCCGGTGATGAGGTCGCGTCAGGACCGCCGACCACTACGGGGATCCCCTTTTCCTGCGCCCTTTTGATCATTGCCAGGCAATCCGACTGCTGCGGCAGCATTCCACCGGTCATGATCATGTCCGCCCAGGCAAGATCTTCGTCGGACAGTGAACCGGTATTCCGGTCGATCAGTCTGACGCTCCAGTTGTCCGGCAGCATGGCGGCCACCGTAATCAGGCCGAGAGGAGGGGCGGGATATTTTGCGCCGACCAGATCGCAAGTGGCGCTGTAATTCCAAAAAGAACCAGAGTTAAATCGCGGATAAACCAATAAAACATTGCATTCCGACATGCAGTCTCCCTCCACCCGGCTTAACTGCTCAAAGCGGCGCTACCGTAGCAAGATTACGCCAAGGCACAACAGCCCATTGTCTGGAACCTGCTCCGATATGTTTTCACACGTTGCTGACGCGCGGTTTTTGAACATAAAAAATCAGGCCGTGAACTTCCTTGCCAAGCTCATGACGCAGTGTCACCGTCTTGTCCTTGACATAAGACAGCGAGGCTGCCTCCGCACAACGGCGAAGATATGACGGCGTGTGTGCATAACGTCCTGTTGAATCGACACGAAAATCTTCCGTGGACGGGCCGGACAGATGTTCGACGCTGGCAATCAGAACCGCCCCCGGTTTCATTGCTTTATGAAGTGCGGTCATGAAGGGCTGCAGATTTCCCAGATAACAAAGCGTATCGACGCAGACAGCCAGATCAAATCGTGTCGGCAAGTCAGACTCAAGAAATGCAACCAGCTCCCCTTCAACGAGGAAATCATACGCTTTCAGGGCCGCAGCCTTTTTCAGCATGCCGGGTGACAGATCAATGCCGGTCAGCTTGCCGCAGTGATCGCGAATGAGCGGACCGCACAGGCCGGTACCGCATCCCAGATCAACAACGTCTTCAAACCGCTCATTTGTGTTTGCGGCCAGCGTCCCGACCTCTTCGGCGACCAGCTCCGGAGCCCGATATCCCAGCCCTTTCAGCACATCATCGAAGGTTGCGGAGAACTTGTCGAAATGACTTTTGACATAGTCTTCCGGAGCATGATCGAGTTCGTCGCCGCGCACTGCCGCAAGCTGGTAGCGCGCAACTTCGTTTTCCGGATCGGCTTCGACAATCTTTTCCAGATGTTCAAGTGCGCGCTCCTGCCTCCCAAGGGCGCAAAGCACGCGTGCATGCCAGACCGGGTCGGCATAAACCTCCGTACCGAAAGCCAGACACCTTTCGAGGGCGTCAGCTGCCTCATCCTTGTGTCCAGCCAGCATCAGGGAAAGGCCGTAATTGTGCCAGGCTTCGGGATTGTCCGGATCCAGGCGAACAATTTCCGTCAGGATCGGCAGGAGGTCGTCATTATGTGTCGCGGCCCGCAACAGCACGTTGATGTTGCTCCACGCTTCTTCGTGGCGTGGTTCCAGCTCGACAGCTTTCGCATAAGCTTGCAGGGCATCGCTTGGCTGACCGGAGATTTTCAGAATATTACCAAGATTGTTGAGCGCGGACGCGTTTGCAGAGTTTTGTTCCAGCGACTTTCGTATCAGGGCGATCGCATTGTCGGCATGGCCCGCATCGAAATGCAGTAGTCCCAGAAAGTGCAGTCCGTCCGCGTGGTCCGGGTCTGCTTTAAGGACGTCGAGATAAGCATCCTGCGCGGCTTCCAGATTACCATTCCGGTGTGCCGCAATTCCTTCCTGCAACCTTGCGTCGATCTGCATGGCTCACCTCAATAAAAAAGGGCGGTCAACCGCCCTTGTTTCCGGAAAGACCTGCAAGTGACCTTACAGGACTTTCAGGTCTTCAGCCACCATCTGCCCGCGGCGCCATTCAAGATCAAATGCCACAAGCTGGCCTTCTCTCAAGGTGTCGATGCCGGACCGGTGCAGGGCCGCGATATGGACGGGAATATCGTCTCCGTCTTCGGGTTCAATTCTGCCGATACCTCGGCCCGGATCAAACCATTTTACGTTTCCATGTTGCATGGATCTTACTTTCCAATTTTACGCATCAAGGCATACGGGCGGCAGAAATAGCCGGTGTTTTCGACGTCTTGATGACAGTTTTCGTGATATTACTAAAGTACTTGCCAGCCTCCACGCCTGAACAAACGAGCGCGACCGCAGTCGACATTGACCGCGGCATGAAAGTGCACGCTCCGTTTTGGAGGAGGCTGGATGCCTAGCTTATATGCTCAGGCATTTCCCTAGCTTGCCATAACATGGTTAGTGATTTGTTAATGTCAAGGTCAGGGAGAGGGGGCTATCGCTCAAGCTGCCCCAAAATGGCATACTTCAGGATCTCAACCACCTGCTCGGAGGTTTCAGCGACTGCAAGCGCCGCCGCGTCGACCTCCTTCAGCGGATGGGTCAGCGAAGGATCGTGCACAACGATCAGGGATTTTCCAAGTGCAGAGGCGTATCCGGCATCAAAGGCGGCGTTCCACTGCTTGTACTTGTCACCGAAACGAACCACGACAATATCGGCTTTTTCAATAAGTGTCCGTGTGCGGATCGCGTTTACCTTTGCACCCTTGTGATCGTACCAGAACTTCTTGTCCTCTCCACCAAGAATGGTCGCGCCACAATCGTCGCTGGCGTCGTGATCAGTCACAGGAGCGGAAAACTCGACCGGGAGGTTCAGTGCCTTTGTTCCCTCCATGATCCTATCGCGCCAGTCTGTGTGAATTTCACCGGATAAATAGACGGTCCAGTTGCTCATGTTCTCCACCCATAAAAGATCTGTGCTTTGTGAGGCAAATTCGTTTGCCTGTCTGGTTGCAAGGCTGGGGGGTGAACACCGTGTCGTCAAGACCTGAAACAGGCGGTTTGCGGAAAAACAGAATCTTCTCAGGAAGCCTAATCGAAGACGCTGCCGCTATTTCGAATTCAGGTGCCAGACACCGTCCCAGCCCTCTGGTACTCCTTCTCTTGCGATGAGTTGCAATCTGTTCAGAAACACCTTTGCAATCTGGTCCTCGGGGAAGATCGCCAGGATTTCCGTGAACATTTTCCGGGCACTGTCCCAATCGGCCTCTGAAAAGGCATGTAGAGCATTTTCGGAACTGGCCTGCAGGATACGCAAATCCTCAGTCATTTCCGGTGCGCGGGCCAGCGGAGTGTAGACGCTGGTGGCCTGCGTTTTGCCTTTGACCTGGATCTTGTCGATAGCCCTGAACTCGACACCGGTCGCGGTGTCCCGCGTTCTCTGGCAAACCAGCAGTTGGGTTCCATAAATCTTGTTGGCTCCCTCCAGGCGGGCGCCCAGGTTCACAGTGTCACCCATCACCGTATAATTCTTTGTCTTTTCCGAACCGATTGAGCCGATCACCGCTTCACCGGTGGCAATTCCAATGCGCTGCTGCAAACGTGGAAGGTTCTTTTGAAGCCCGGTCAGTTCCGGCAGTTCTTCCTGGAATTGCCGCATCAACTCAATGTTCGACAGCGCGCTTTCAACAGCGAGTGTCGCCTGGTTTCCATCTTCACAGAAAGGCTGTGCCCAAAAGGCCATGATGGCATCGCCGATATATTTGTCGATGACGCCATGCCGGTCTGTGATCTGGGATGACATCAGATCGAGGTAGCGGTTCAAAACGCGTACAAGGCCACCGGGAGTGAACTGTTCCGATATCGTCGTGAAATCCGCAAGGTCGGAGAAGTAGGCCGACACCACCTTCTTCTCGCCCGCCGTCGCATCCGAGTGATCCGCGATCAGACCGGACACGACCCTTGGGTCCAGGTATTGCCCGAATGTGTCCTTGATCTTCTGGGTCGACTTCAGACCGTCGACCATCTTGTTGAAGCTGATTGTCAAGGAACCGATTTCATCGCGGGAGCGCGGTTGCAGTGTGATCTCGAAGTCGCCTTGCTCAACCCTTCTGGCACTTGAAGACAGGGCGCGCATCGGACGCAGGATCCCGGCAATCACAAGCGACGACAGTATAAGGGCAAGGATGCCGGCTGCCGTTGTTGCCGCGATGCTGGCATAAAGCGCTTGTTGTTCGTGCAAAGCAGCGGTCGCAATCGACTGATCGGTGAACGCACTCACATGTGTACGGAGCTGATCAAGACGATCGGTCAGTTTCTGCTCTTCGCTTTCCAATTGTTCTTCAAGTTTTTCGCGTGTCGCCGGCGAAATGTCGGTCGATCCAGCAAGGTTGAGAGCGTGGCTGTGAAAGTTGCTGTGCTGGGATTCAATGCCGACAAGCGTGGGCAACAGGGCCGCAAGCTCAAGCTTGTCCTGAAGCGTGGACGATTGATCCTGTGCGGCCTTGACCCGGGCTTCTGCCGATTTCAGCAGAGTGTCCACTTTACGGGCATGTTCTTCAAAGATCTTGAGGTCGGATTCAAGCCGTTCTTCCAGATGTTGGATCCGAGCAACAAGCGCTGGAGAAGCCTGGACGGCAGCATCGATTTCTTCATCGGTCTTGCCGTAGCTCAGGGACTCAAGTCGATCCGCCCTCAGCTCCGCTTCCAGCTTTTCGACCCTCTCCAGTTCAAGTTCCTCCTGGAGTGCAACAACCTCTATCTGGGCAATCTCGTTCCGGAGAGGGGAAAAGACGGACGAGATCAGGTGAAGTTCCTTGTTGATCTCGAAGATCTTGTAAATTGAGAATGCCGCTGCCGCAGTCATGACAGCAAATACGATGAGAGAAGTGCCGAATATTTTCCAGGCAATGCGCATATTGTCGAACCGATTATCAGACAGAAAGCCTTGCGAAACAGGATGTTCCACTCGAGCTCATTGAAGGCATGAAACTCTTGTACCGGGAACACGGTGTGAAAGCATTAGTTAAAATTAACAATGACTCGGAGTTCTATGTCTGTGATGGTCATCACGGAAACCGTGGAAGATCGATCGATTTCTACCTAACTTTTATCAAGCAAGTCCGTAAGCGCGATCCGGTAGTTGGGATACCGGAACGCGAATTTCAGTTCTTCTTTTATGCGCTGGTTGGATACCCGTTTGTTTTCTCCATAAAACGAGCGTGCCATCGGTGTCAGATCCGCTGTTTCAAACGGAATTTCGGGGGGCGGATCAATACCCAGCAATTCAGCGGCATAGGCAACGACATCCTGTGGTGGTGCCGGCTCATCGTCGGTTACGTTGAAAACGCGGGTCGAGGGGTGGGACATGGCGGTGCCGAGCGCTGCTGCGATATCGGCCACATGTATCCGATTGAAGACCTGACCTGGTTTGACGAGACGACGGGCCTTGCCTTTCCTGAAATTTTCAAAAGCATTGCGACCGGGACCGTATATGCCGGAAAGACGGAAAATCTGGACCGGCAAATTGTTGACCGCAGCGAAGTTCAGCCAGTCTTCTTCCGCGGCGACGCGTTGTATCGAGCGTTTTGAAACCGGTTTGCAGGGCGTATCCTCGTTCACCCATTCGCCGTCATGATTGCCGTAAACCCCGACCGTTGAAAGATAGCCGACCCAATCTGGCCTGTCTGCGGCAATATCCTCTCGGTGATGGTTCAGAACCGGGTCACCATGTTCGTTGGGGCCGATGGAAATAAGTACATGCGTTGCGGACTTGAGCGCTTCTGAAATGCCATTGCCCTTGTTCTTGCCATCAAAGAGAAACGGTTCCACTCCCAACGCCTCAAGAACAGCTGCCTTTTCCTCAGAGCGGGTCGTTCCTCCGATCCAGTCAAACCGCTCGCGGACTTCCTGGATAAAGGCTTTTGACGAGAAACCGACACCGAACACAAACAGACGCATCAAATCAAAGCTCCAGAAGATTGCGGCGGATTTCGTAAAGGGCAATTCCGGTGGCGACTGCAAGATTGAGGCTGTCGGCCTGGCCGGTCTGGGGAATGCGGATCAGTGTGGAACAGGCATCCGCCATGTCGTCTTCCAGTCCCTTTTGTTCGTTGCCCATGACCAGCAGCGCGGGTTCCTGATAGTCCGGTGTCCGATAGTCGACCGAACCCTTCAGGTGTGTTGCAGCGACAGTTCCCGGCCATTTGCCGGCGAGATCCTTGAAATCGTCCTTGCTCATCTTGGCCAGCGGTACATGGAAAAGAGATCCCATCGTGGCGCGAACAGCTTCGACCGCAAACGGATCCGTGCAGTCTCCCACCAGCATGACGCCCGATCCACCAACTGCGTCCACCGTGCGGATGATGGTTCCGAGATTGCCCGGATCGCGGACCCGGTCAAGAGCGACCCAAACGGTGCCGCCTCTCGGGTCAATCTCCCTGGCTGACAGGGTTTTCTGTTCATAAACGCCAACGACCATCTGCGGATTGTCCTTGCGGGTCATGGCGGACATGACGGCATTCGACACTTCCAGGATCAGTGCGCCCCTGGCCTTCGCCGTTGCAGCTGCTTTTTGCGCGATCGGATTGTCGCGGGCCTCCGGACCGAGGGCCAGGTAACGAACGCCCCAGTCGGCCGCCATGGCATCCGTTGCCAGCTTCAATCCTTCCGCCACGAACAGGCCGGACTGACTGCGGTGCTTGCGCTGGGCAATCAGACCCTTGATTTCCTTGACAATCGGGTTTGAGTGGCTGGTGATCTGTTTCACCGCACCGATGCGTTGGGGTTTGCCGGAATGGGCCATGCTTTGCTCCGGAAGCTCGCTCAGGAGCTGAACAGGGACGGGTTCTTGATAGCGCTGGATTAGGCGTTGCCCTGTGTCTGGTCAAGTTTTTTGGAGCAGGGGATATTCAAAGGCGGCAGACTTATTCCATCGCGGGTAACAGCCGTTCCGTTGCGATGTAAATCGACTCGTTGATGTCGACCGGAAAATCGGTCACTTCCAGTTTGCCGTCAATCGACAGGAACGACAGGCCGTGGACCTGCGTCCAGAGCGGAAACGACCAGCGCAGGACCGTCTCGTTGATTTCCGGTTCACCAAGATATCCTGCAACCTCGCGCAGCAGGACACCGTAGCTGCCGCGGCCGACGGCCTTGAGTTCGTCGATACGGCCCGCATGCTCTTTCGTGCTGAACATCAGCCTGAATGTATGAGGCTCGCGGATTGCGAAGCCCACATAGGCCCGGCCGATGGCCGCGATGGATTGAACCGTGCCGCGCGGATGACCCGAAGCCTGCCTTTCCATGTCTTCCCCCAGCCGACGGAGCCCGTCCATGGCAACCTCGGTCAGGAGGTCCTGCTTTGATGAAAAGTGTCGATATGGAGCGGCTGTGCTGACGCCCGCAAGCCGGCAGGCATCGGACATGGAAAATCCGTCAGGGCCGTTTTGTTCGATCAGGCGGCCCGCTGCATTGACGAGCTGACCGCGCAGATTTCCGTGGTGATATCCGCTTTTCTTCTGAATTTTGCCCTTAGCCATTCGCGGCGGCTCCAAATTTTTTGGCGTGAGTCTCTTGTAGAAGTTAATTCTTCTAACATATGTTAACAACGATAACATAGTTAAAGCCGTTTACATCGGATTGACCAGAATTCGAAAGCGGAGAACGCCGGGCAAGAGGAAGAGGTTGTGGAGATGTCGGATGACCGGTTGGATAGAGAGAAAGAGAGTGCAGGCCGCAATTTCGCAAGGCGGCTTGGTAGGTGGGGCGTCAGTCTGACCACATTCTCTGTGAATGTCGGACTTGCCGCCGCCGCCGTCATGATCGGCGTGACCACCATTCAGATGCGCGCGGAAGAAAAGCCTGAAGTTGCGGCAACACCGGCGGTTCAAGTGAACATCATGAGACCGGTTTTCCAGACGGGCTACGAAGTAAGGCGCAGCTTTGTCGGTCGATTGGAACCGGCGCGGCAGACCGACCTCGGTTTCGAGCTCTCTGGAACAATCCGGGATATCAGGATCGATGAAGGCGGAACCGTTCAAAAAGGTGAAGTCATCGCGGTTCTGGACACAAGAACCCTGGAGGCTGAGCGCCGCCGGCAACTCGCCAACCGCCGAGCCACGGAAAGTGACCGGGAATTGGCAGCACTCACGCTTGATCGTCAGAAGAAGCTGAAGGAAAGCGGTCATGTCAGTGAACAAGTACTGGATCAGGCCAGATTGACGCTTAGCCGGCTGGACGCGACACTGGTCCAAATCGATGCCACTATCGAATCCATTGACATCAGTCTCGATAAATCCGTGCTGAAGGCTCCCTTCGACGGCATTGCCGGTGAACGCTTGCTCGACGAAGGTGCCACGGTTTCTTCGGGACTGCCGGTGCTCAAGTTGCTTGAAACCGCCAAGCCGACCGTGCGGATAGGTCTTGCGCCCGAAGTTGCCGATCAGATCTTGCGAACTGAAACGTTCGAGATTGAGATTTCAGGTCAGATTTTTCCAGCTCGATTGACTGCGATGCGACCGGATCTGCAAACCCGCACACGGACGATTGAAGCTCTGTTTCAGCTGGAAGCGCCGGACAACGCGCCCCTGTTCGGGCGGCTTGCCGAGTTGTCTCTTCCAGAACATGTCGAAGAGGAAGGTTTCTGGGTGCCGACATCCGCTTTGAAAGAGGGACCCCGGGGGCTGTGGACCGTGCTTGCCGTCGTTGAAGCGGGAGAGGGCGAAAGGGGCGCGGCGTTTCAGGTGGCCCGTGAAGCCGTTGAAGTTCTCCACACCAGTGCAGGCAGGTCCTTTGTTCGCGGAACCATAACCGGAGAAACAAGGATCGTCGCAGACGGCGTTCACCGCGTCGTGCTTGGCCAGTTGGTCAGTCCGGCCGAGAGTGGAGTTTAGGTCATGGAGACGCTTTTCTTCAGACAGCCTCGCCTTGTTGCCCTGACCACACTGGTGATTCTTGCGGCCGGCATGTCGGCCCTCTTGGGCATCGGACGGCAGGAAGACCCAACCATTACAAATCTGTTCGCCACGGTGACGACCGTCTATCCGGGGGCCGATCCTGCAAGGGTCGAGGCTCTGGTCACGGAAAAGATTGAGGAAGAACTGAGGGAAGTGGAAGAGATTGACGTGATCGAATCCACTTCCGGGTCTTCGATTTCGATCATTCGGATTGAACTTCTGGACACTTTGGACGAGCAGGTGATTGAGCAGGCCTGGTCGGAAATCCGCGACAAGATCAGCGACGCGACCCGGGAATTTCCGCCAGGCGTCGTTGAACCTGAATTCAGCACCGAAGGTGCCGGTGCGTTTGCTTCGATCAGCGCACTTGTTCCAAAGCACGATGGCGTATCCGATGCTGTTCTTCTGCGATACGCTGAGGCTCTGTCGGATGTCCTGAGGAATGTTCCCGGAACGAAATCGACTGAAATCTTCGGCGAGATTGAAGAAGAAATCCTCGTTCGTATCGATCCGGCGACCTTGACGTCGCTGTCGCTCACTGTCGATCAGGTTTCCTCCGCCATCCAGAACGCCGATGCCAAGGTTCGCGCAGGCCAGCTTCGCAGTCCTGATCGTGAATTTCTGATCGAGGTCGAAGGTGAAATTGATGCATTGGACCGGATCAGGCGCATTCCTGTTTCCATCAGCAATACAGGCATCGTGACCCGCGTCGGGGATGTGGCGCGTGTGACAAAGGGCAAGCAGGAGCCGGTGGAAGAGCTGACCTATTCAAACGGTCGTCCCGCTGTTCTCGTGGCTGCAAAGATTGCCGATGGTCTGCAGGTCGACACCTGGATGGCACGGGTGCGAGATCGCATTGCGGCTTTCGAGGCGGACATGCCGTATTCGATCGAGCATCAGCTCGTGTTCGACCAGAGCATCTACACTGTCGAACGCTTGTCCAACGTCGGTGTAAACATCGCCATCGGCATGACCCTCGTGGTGATCGTACTGCTTGTAACCATGGGGCTGCGCTCGGCGGTGATTGTTGCCACTGTTCTGCCGGTCGTCACACTTGCCTCCTTTGCAACCATGAACATGATCGGGTTGCCTTTGCATCAGATGTCGCTGACCGGCCTGATCGTGGCTCTCGGGCTGCTGGTTGACGCCGGCATTGTGATGACGGATGAAATCGGTCAGGCCCTGGACACTGGTCTCACGCGGAAAGCGGCGGTCGGCAAGGCGGTCAGGCGGCTGTTCGCCCCGCTTCTGGCCTCAACCGTGACCACCGCCCTGTCTTTCATGCCGATGGTGTTGTTGCCGGGACCGCCCGGTGACTTTGTCGGGGCGATCGCGATTGCGGTGATCATCATGCTGTTGTGGTCGTTCGTGGTCGCCGTCACTTTAACCGCGGCCGTTGCCGGGTGGGTGTTGCCCTTGAAGAAGGAGGGGAAAAAACCGGCAAGGTTCCATCTGACATCTCTGATGGCCACACCATTTCGGTTCTCCCTCAATCTGGCCATACGCAACCCTGCGAGTTCGGTCGCTCTCTCGCTGGTTTTGCCGGTCATCGGCTTTCTCAGCATGCCGACTTTGACCGCGCAGTTCTTCCCGGGTGTCGACCGCAACCAGTTTCACATCGAAGTGGAAATGGCGGATGGAACGGCGATTGCCGGAACGGCTGAAACCGCCCGGACCATTGACGCTTTCCTTGCGGATTTTGATGGCATTGAACAGGTATCCTGGGTCGTCGGCAAAAGCGCACCGGCGTTTTACTACAATATTGTCGGCAGCCGCGACCGCGCCCCTGCCTTTGCTCAGGCACTTGTCAAAACCTCATCGCCGCAAGTGACGGCGAAACTGGTTCCGGAACTGCAGGAAGACTTGTCCAGAAGTTTTCCGGCAGCCCGCATCCTCGTGCGCGACCTGGTGCAAGGTCCGCCGGTCGACGCGCCTGTCGAACTGCGTCTCGTCGGGCCGTCTCTGGATATTCTTCGAAAGCGCGGTGACGCCCTGCGGCAGCTGGCAACGAAAATTGAGGAAGTCACGATTGTCCGCACCACATTGGACGGCGGTGCACCCAAGCTTGAATTTGAAGTCAATGAAGACAAAGCCCGCCTGGTAGGACTTGGACTGGCCGACGTTGCACGCCAGCTCGAAGCAACACTCGAAGGAGCGACCGGTGGCAGCCTGATCGAAGGCACCGAGGAACTGCCTGTCCGGGTTCGGGTCGGTGAGGCGGGCCGGTCCGATCTGAGCCAGATTGCAAGTTTGCCGCTGCTCCCGGCCTCGGGCACTCCTGGAACGGCCGGGTATGACGGTGTCCCGTTGTCTGCTATCGCCGACATTCGTCTGGAACCGGCCGAAGGTCAGGTAAACCGGCGAAATGGTGAGCGGACCAATACCGTGCAGGCCTTTGTTCAATATGGTGTATTGCCGGAAGAGGCGTTGAAGAAACTTCAAGCTGAGATGCTGACTGCAGGCTTCACAATGCCCGACGGCTATCGGATCGAAACAGGTGGCGATTCCGACGCACCGATACGCTTACCAACCTGATCGGGTCCCTTGGCCTAATCATACCGCTTTCCATCGCAGCCGTTGTCCTGACCTTCAATTCGTTCAGGCTGACCGCAGTCACCTTCGTTGTCGCGATCCTGTCCGCAGGTCTCAGCCTGCTGGCGCTCGCGGTCTTTCAGTATCCGTTTGGCATCAATGCGATTATCGGCGTTATCGGGTCGATCGGTGTGTCGATAAATGCTGCCATCATCATTCTGACTGGAATGCAGCAGAACACAGCTGCGGCCAATGGGGACCGGAATGCCATGGTTGATGTCGTCATGAGTTCCAGCAGACACATTGTTTCCACCACCCTGACCACTTTTGGTGGTTTCTTGCCCTTGATCGTCGAAGGCGGGGGCTTCTGGCCGCCTTTCGCCATGTCCATTGCCGGTGGTGTGCTGCTGTCGACCGTTATCTCGTTTTACTTTGCTCCGCCGATGTTCGCACTCGTTTATGCGCGCAGGAAAGTGGCCTCAGGTGAAGATGGGATGAGCCGTGGTACGGACAAAAACGATGCTGAGGCAGACACCTGGTCGAACGACAATTACCAGCAGGCTCTGGCTGCAGAGTGAGTTTTGAGACTTAGGGCGTGTTCAATGGATGTGCCCTAGCGGCCGCTCCATCTGGAAAAGAGTGAAGTGGAGAGGGCACGATTGCCGTCCTCTTCGCGAATGACCAATTCCCCGGATTCCAGCAACCCGCCCTGGCTGGCAAGTGTTTCGGCCATCAGCTCGTGAATCGAGACGAAACTGGAGCGGATTGCGTAGGCTGTCAGGATCATGAACAGCGCATCGTCTGCAAGAAGCTTCTGCAGGTCGGCCAGCATGCCGGGCAGACTGGTGTAAAGATCCCAGACCTCACCTTTTGGGCCGCGCCCGTATTTGGGCGGGTCCAGAATGATGCCGTCATACTTGTTGCCGCGCCGCACTTCGCGGGCGACGAATTTTGAGGCATCCTCGCAGATCCAGCGGATCGGCAGATCGTCCAGGCCGGAAAGCGCCTGGTTTTCGCGCGCATAGCCGATAGCCTTCTTGGACGCGTCTACGTGGGTTACCTGAGCGCCTTCGGCAGCCGGCAGAAGTGACGCCAGCCCCGTATATCCAAACAGGTTCAGGATTTTCAGTGGTTTCTCGGGTTGCCGTTCGAGTTCTTCGCGGACCTTTCCGTTGACCCAGTCCCAATGAGCCGCCTGTTCCGGAAAAACACCGACATGACGGAAGGACATGAAACGGCCGTTATAGCGCACGGGCCCATAGGCCATTGGCCAGGTTTCGGGAACGTTGCCGGAAAACTTCCAGCGGCCCGGACCTTCTTCCTCCGTATCGCCGGAAAAAACAGCATTTGCCCGGTTCCAGGCACTTTCAGGTTGCCGCCGGGTGCCCATGGCTTGCGGCTCGGGCCGAACAATCGTGAAACGGCCGTACCGCTCCAGCTTTTCGCCTTCGCCCATATCCAGCAGCCGATAGTCTTTCCAGCCTTTCGTTTCCAGGATGACCGGCCACGATTGGGTTGGGGACTTGCCGTATGGTGCGAAACTGGGGGCGATGGTCTGGTCCGCCACGTTGCTCTCTCGTTTTTTGTGAATTGCTGACAGTGCTCTAGTTGCCTGTTGCGGTCAGGTCAACGTTTTGAAGAGTGTTCAGCCAAACAAAAAAGGCGGGAGCGTTGAACGCTCCCGCCCTTTGCATTTTGGTGCCAGGTTGATCAGGCAGCAGCAACCTCGGACAGGAAGCGCTCGACTTCGTTCTTGAGCTGGTCGGTTTTCTCGGTCAGTTCACCTGAAGCCGACAGAACCATATCCGCCGACGAAGAAGTCTGATCGACTGCTTGCGAAAGCTCGGTCATGGATGAGGATACGGCACCTGTTCCTTCGGCAGCGCGCTGGACGTTCTGCGAGATTTCGGCCGTGGCCGCTCCCTGCTGCTCGACCGCTGAAGCAATTGCCGTGGTATAGCTATTGACCTCGTTCATCGTCTCGGCGATTTCACCGATCGCAACGACGGATTCTTTCGTCGCGCTTTGGATTTCGGTGATCTGGGAGCTGATTTCCTCAGTTGCCTTGGACGTCTGGGTCGCCAGTTCCTTGACCTCTGCGGCAACAACCGCGAAGCCTTTGCCGGCTTCGCCGGCGCGGGCCGCTTCGATCGTGGCGTTCAGGGCCAACAGGTTGGTCTGTTCGGCGATTGCCTGGATAAGCGTGACAACTTCACCGATCTTGGTCGCAGCTTCCGCCAGACCTTCGACCTTTTCGTTGGTTACCCGCGTGCCGGTTGTTGCCCGGTCCACAATTTCCGTGGTCTGGGCAACCTGACGCGAGATCTCACCGATCGAGGCCGCCAGTTCTTCAGCGGCGCTTGCCACGGTCTGAACATTGTTGGTCGTCTCGTTCGAGGAAGACTGTGTCTCGTTGGCGTATCCGGCACTGTCTCGGGCGATTTCGGTCAGGGCCTGAGCCGTGTTGTCGAGGCCAACGGCGGTGGTTTCGACCGACCCAAGGGCTTCTTCGGCAGTTGCCCGGAAGTTGTTGATGAGATCGTCGACACGTTGCTGGCGTTCGTGACGGGCCGCTTCCTCGCGGGCGTTCTGTGCCTGCAGCTCGGCGCGTTCGACCGCGTTGTCGCGGAAGACCTGAACCGTGCGGCTCATGTCACCGATTTCATCACCGCGATCAATGCCGGCAATGTCGACTTCATTGTCGCCGTTTGCCAACCGGTCCATGACATTGGTGATAGTCCGGATCGGTTTGGTGATAGCCAGGTTCAGGACAACGGCCAGACCGACGCCGCCAAGAATTGCCAGCAGGATTGTGATGGCGATCTGCATCTCCGCGGCACTGGCAGCCGAATTGGCTGCTTTGGATTGGGAATTGGAAATCGCTGTGATGTCCGCACTGACCTTTCTGGTCAAACTGTCAAGCTGCTGCCTCTTCGCCAGAAGGTCCGCTTCGGCGGTCAGCATTTCCTTGAAAGACCTGTCCATCGATACGAGGGAAACCGGGATCGCGTTAATGGCGTCGGCAGCCGAGGGAAGGACATTGGCGTATTTGACCAGATCTTTTTCCAGCTTGGCCAGATTTGCAATCTGCTCCTCGACCGGACCCTGGTCTACCGCACCGAAGGATCCGAAGAGGTAAAGCGTTTCTGACCGGGCTGCGAGCGAGTACTGGCTCAGTCTCGTTGCCTTGTCGGCGATTGCCCGTACCGTTGCCAGCCGGGTCGACGCAGTCAAGGCATCCGTCTTCGCCTTTGACACAACCGGCAACACCTGACCGAGAATGTCCTTGGTGAGAACATCCATGTTCTCAATGGCGGTGCCGACGGCAAGGCGGGCCTCATAGGCTTCGGAAAAGCCCAGATCCTTGGTCAGGTTCTCAAGCGCGGTCAGCAGCTTTTTAGCCTGACCGGCCAGTTGGCTGACAGTCTTTTTCTGGATGCCCTCAACCTGTTTGTAGCGCATTTGCTTGGTATCGGAGACCAGCGACCGCGCGATGTCGATGGACGTCGTCAGGGCTTCGCCTTCAATGTTGCCACTGCCTTCAAGGTACAGAAGCTGAACCTGGACGACTTCGTCCTTCAGTTCGAAGACTGCACGTTGCAGCCCGTTGGCGTCGTCCAGTCTGCCATTGGCAGAGAACGCTTCGGCACTGACACGCTTTTCTTCGGTCAGGACGGCGTCCGTGATGCTTGTGGCGAGGGCTTCAAGTTCCGTCGTGCTCTTTTGAAGCGTCGCCAGGCGATCTGCCTGTTGCGTTGTCTGATCGACGACCTGATTGAAGGTTGCCGCAAACTCGGCGACCGCTTCCTTGGCGCCAGCAACCTGTGCTTCCGAAGCCGGGTCTCCGGCAACTTCGTGCGTCAGTTCCTGCAAGGATGCATCAAGGGCAGCGATGTCCTGGAAAACAGCTTCACTCAATTCAGGCGAAGGATTGTTCAGAAAATCCTCGCGTTTCAAGGAAGTTGCCTGCACCTGGCCGGAAACCTGCGCGGCGTGATCGGCTACCACGAAGCTGGATGAAAGGTTCTGGATCGCGAGAAATCCGACACCTCCCACCACTGCCGTGAGTAATAACACGGCAAAAAAGCCGCCGCCGACCTTGAAGCCAAACTTCAGGTCGACAAGTACCTTCAGAATTCGTTTCATTTTTCCCCACTCACAGCCGTCAGAACTGCATTATCAAGTTCTGAGTATCGAGCATGGGCAATGAAGATTAGGTAAATTGCTGTACTATTCAGTATATGAAAATTTTAAAAGTAAATCTCGCAAGAGTTACAATAAACAATACCGATTAGTATTTAATTTTCTTCGAAGGAATATTAAATACCGGAAAATGCCATAATTTACACGTGTTGGCCGCCATTAATATGAATTTCGGATCCAGTCACATAAGAGGAATTACTGGAGCAGAGATAGAAAATCGTATCGGCAACTTCTTCTGGTAGCCCAAGGCGACGTAGAGGAATGTTCGAGATCATCTTTTCAGTTCCTGGGGAAAGGATGGACGTGTCGATTTCACCTGGGGCGATAGCATTGACCCGGATGCCGTGTGGTCCGAAATCGGCGGCCATTTCCCGGGTAAGGGAGGCAAGGGCGGCCTTGGAAGTCGCATAGGCTGTTCCGGCGAAGGGGTGTACGCGCATCCCGGCAATGGATGTTACATTGACGACGGACCCTTTTGCAGCCTTCAATTCCTCAAAAAGGCCGCGGCCCAAAAGGATGGGCGCGAAAAAATTCACTTGAAAAACGGTCCTCCACTCATGCATCGCCGTCGTCAGGGAATCGAGGCGCTGGCCTTCAGAACCCTTCGGACTGATACCGGCATTATTGACCAGCGCGCTGAGTTGGCAGCCGTTTTCTTCAAGCCGCTTGCGAATTTCCTGCACGGCAAAGCCGAGGTTTTCAGGGTCTGAAAGGTCGACCTGAATATGGTCTTCGGGTCCCATTGGCCAAGGGCATTTCTCCGAAAATGCCTGGCGTGAACACGAAATCACCCGCCAGCCTTCAGCTGAGAATTTTTTAACAGTGGCATGGCCAATGCCGCGGCTGGCGCCCGTCAGCACGAGTGTGGGACGATGACCCGTTGTTGCCTTGCCGCTCATTTTCATTCCTTGCTGTGTTACAAGAGATCGGAAAAAGTTGACTCTCGTGGTGAAGTTTCGTTATTGCGCAGAAAACCACAAATGCCAATATGTCCGCTGGAGGGCGGAAACTGAAAAAAGCCCGACCTCAGGTACGGACACTGTGCGGATCCTCGTATGATCATATGCTCCTGTAATGTTCTGTCTGACAAGCAACTTCGCGAAGCGGCAGAAGAAATGCGTGCAGATCCGAACGGGAAAGTACCGACACCCGGGGCTGTTTTTCGCCATTTGGGATGCCGGCCACGGTGCGGAAGTTGTTTTCCTTCTGTCATTGACATCATTCACGAAAAAGGCTCTGAAGTAGGTAAGGACGTCGAACCGGCTCCCGCCCCGCAAAAACGTATGGCAAGCCGGTAATTTAGGAGAGAGCCTGATGAAGGGCGAACCGCGCGTAATCGAGTATTTGAACAAGGCACTGCGTCATGAACTGACCGCGGTGAACCAGTATTGGGTCCATGCTCGCCTGTTGGCTGATTGGGGTTTCGGCAAACTGGCAGACAAGGAACTGGAGGAAGCTGACGAGGAACGCCAGCATGCTCAGGACCTGATGGATCGTATCATCTTTCTGGAAGGCCTGCCGAACCTTCAGACCCTCGACCCGCTGCGTATCGGCCAGTCGGTAAAAGAGTGCCTGGAAGGCGATCTGGCAGCAGAATATGTGGCACGCGCCCTTTATCATGAAGCTCGTGAAGTTTGCCGCGAGCTGGGCGACTATGTCTCCATGGCGCTGTTTGAGCAACTGCTCAGCGACGAGGAAGGCCATATCGATTTCCTGGAAACCCAGCTTGGGTTGATTGAGCGGATCGGCATCGACAATTATTCTCTGCTGCACGCAAAATCGGCGGATCAGGCAGAGTAGACACCTCTTTCGATCGATATCCGATTACGGCTGCTTCCCATGGAGCAGCCGTTTTTGTTTTTGATGCCCGCATGCCCTTGTCAGACGGGCAGAATATGCGTGTCCTTGATTTCTTCCATGACTGCATAAGTATGGGTTTCCCGCACACCGGGAAGCGCCAGGACGACATCCGACAAAAAGGCCCGGTAGGCTTCCATGTCTTTCACCCGGCTTTTCATCAAATAATCGAATCCGCCTGCCACCATATGACACTCGAGCACGTCAGGTGAGCGCTCAACCGCGATCTTGAAGGCATCGAATATCTCCGGAGAGGTGCGTTCCAGACGGATTTCCACGAAGACCAGCAGACCTCGCTCGACTTTCTTCGGGTCGAGGCTGGCCGAGAAATGCTCGATATATCCTTCTCGCACCAATCGCTTCATGCGTTCGGCGGTTGCCGTGGCCGAAAGGCTGATCCGCTCGGACAGGTCGGTGTTGGTTATGCGGCCATCCTCCTGAAGAACCTTCAGAATACGCCGGTCGATTGTGTCAAGCATAGTGATTTTCTTTTAAAAACTCCTATTTGAATGAGAAATACACG
>NZ_JAILWL010000649.1 GCF_025698965.1 Roseibium sp. | reverse complement strand
CAATATCCTCTTTCCATAGGTAAAAGCCATGACTTCTCGCGCATGTGTTCTGCACGGTGCACATGATCTTCGCCTCGAAACCCGGTCTGTCCCTCCTGTCGGTCCGGAGGAAGTGAAGGTTTCGATCCTTGCCGGAGGAATTTGCGGTTCCGACCTGCACTACTATCACGACGGCGGTTTCGGCCCCATCCGAGTGCGCGAACCGATCACCGTCGGGCATGAGGCGGCCGGTAAAATCATTGAAGTAGGATCCAGGGTCACTTCGGTCTCGGTCGGAGATCTTGTCGCCATCAATCCCAGCCAGCCTTGCGGCACCTGCAAGTTCTGCAGACTGGGAGACCATGTGCACTGCCTTGAAATGCGTTTCATGGGGTCCGCCTATCGGCTTCCTCATGAACAGGGTCTATTTCGCGATCAGGTTGTTGTTCCTGCAGGGCAGGTCTTTGCTTATAGAAACAATATCACGGCGCAGGAGGCCGCGTGCGCCGAACCCCTCGCTGTCTGCCTTCATGCCCGTGCGCAGGCACCGGGTCTCAAGGGTCGGCGTGTCCTGATAACGGGAGCCGGACCGATCGGGGCGCTTTGCGTTGCTGTGGCCGCACAGGCCAAAGCCGACGAAATCGTTGTCACCGATCTGCAGGACATGCCACTTGCAGTCGCAAAAAACATGGGTGCGACAAGCGTGATCAATCTTGCACGCGATCCGGATGGCCTTGACGGGTACAAACTGGAAAAAGGACAATTCGACGTTGTGTTTGAATGCTCCGCTGCACCGGCCGCTATCAGGGCAGGGCTGGAATGCCTGCAGCCGCGAGGCACGATCGTAATGGTTGGAGTCGCCGGAGAGACACCCGTTCCGCTGAACCTGATCGTAAGCAAGGAAATCTCGATCAAGGGCACACACCGCTTCAGCGAGGAATTTGCCGAAGCGGTTTCGGCGATCGATACCGGTACAATCCCGGTCAATCCGATCATCAGCCCATCCTTCAACATCGAAGATGCGGTCGCGGCCTTTGATCAAGCCGGAGACAGATCCCGCGCCATGAAAGTCCACATTTTGTTTGACGATCAAGGTGAGGGGACGAGGATTTAAATGCCTTTTTGCCGGAACTGCTTCGACAGCGGAAAATCAAAACTGTCCATTGTGGATCGACCGGCCCATCCTCGATGGACCAGTCGGCCCGTATCCAGCGACGGATTACTCGCCTATGACGGCCTCGAACCCTTCAAAATTCGGATGGCCGGAATACATGCCCTTGTTACTCCCGGCGTTCTTGTGCGCCTCGCGGAAATTCTCAGATTTGGTCCAGTTGACGAAATCCTCACGGCTGTTCCAGATCGTATGCGAAGCATAGAGCGTGGTGCCGTTTTCCTCGTCATGGGCCCCTTTCAGAAGATGGAACGTCCGGAACCCCGGAACCTGCTCCAGTTTTGAATCGCGCTTTCGCCAGACAGTCTCGAACGCGTCTTCATGCCCCTTGTTGATGGTGAACCGGTTCATTGCGATATACATGCTTTACTCCAAATGCGTGCCGCTCATGCTGCCTCTCCGGCACATGTGAATGGCGCACAGAGTGAGACCAGCGCCAATAGAATTTCTTTCTTTATCCGATCGGCCCCGCGTCTCAATCTGACCGCAGTTTTTGCGTCCTGAACTTGACCTATTCCGCAGATCTGAAAAAAACAAGGAAAACGGAATCACTCACAGTCTGTCCGCGCGTGCGGTATAGTCTGTATTAGTCCCCGAGCAACACTCGTCTAACATGAGTAGTCCGGTCTCAAGGAGGAGCGAACTTGGCTGAACAGATCACCGACAAAGAGGCTTTCCTGGAGAAAATCGCAGGTAGGAGACATGTGAACGGCGGCGCCTGGGTCATCGTTTCCAAAGACGGCAAGGTTGAAGGCGTGGGGCCCAGGGGCGGATCCATCTCAGGCAACTTGTTCTGGGAAGGAGCGTATTACTGCCGCACCATCGTCTTCGATGATGAACCAATGCCGGAGAACCACCAGGCAGTTTCACTCGATGGAGATACGGTCACCTATACGCGCGATCGCGGAACGGGCTCGTCGATGACCTGGACACTGGAATAATCCTGCCTGTCACTGAAAGTGGTGCCCATTTTTGCAGCGTCACGCTGCAAACCCGATCCTGTTGATACAGGCTCAATGAGGCGAATTTCGCCGCACCGGGCTTCACGCACTGGTGATCCGGTTTACCGGCACGCCGACAACAGCAAACTGGTGATCTGTCCCAGTTCGATGATCCGCTGGGATTGACGGAAGTGCATTCGCATACCGTGGAACTCCGCAGAATGACTTACGAACTTTACATTTCTTTACATTGCCGAAGAACGCCAGAAATCGGCCCGCTTTATCACTTTTGTCCAACGGGGCGCCAAGCCCCCTCTCCTCTCCGGCAGGCTTGAAGAGACGCTCGCATCTCACGCCAATCCTGCTGGCGGTCGAAAAGGGATAGAGAAATGTACCTCAAGGCTCATCTTGCCAGGATGCGCCGACTTTTAGTCAGCAGTGTTCTCATTTTAACTCTCATTTCTGTACCGGCCGCGAGCCAGTCTAAGCTTCCGGCCAATATGCCGTTGGCTTCCGAAATCGCCGCTCAACTCGAGCTCACCGCGGACCAGGAAATTGTCTTTGTCGCAATAGTCGAGAACCATGTCGCTAGAACAATGACCCTGCTGGAAAAACATGGCGTCGATCCTTCGAAGGGCCGCCCTTCACTGCTGACAATGCGGGCCATGCGCAAAGACATGGAACAGAACCGGAA
>NZ_JAILWL010000648.1 GCF_025698965.1 Roseibium sp. | reverse complement strand
ATTCCGGACTGGTGGTTGCAGCCGACCGGCGCTGGGCGTAAACAACAGCACAACAGACCCTTCAAGGCGGAACATATGTCAGAACTGATTGATCAAAGTGAACTGCAATCACGCGCTGCGC
This sequence comes from Roseibium sp., assembly GCF_025698965.1. Classification (GTDB taxonomy): domain Bacteria; phylum Pseudomonadota; class Alphaproteobacteria; order Rhizobiales; family Stappiaceae; genus Roseibium. Next base: position 2,665 of record NZ_JAILWL010000648.1, on the reverse strand, counting down.
GTCTCGTGGACGCGGCTCGCAAAGCCGGTGCAGATGCGTGCGATGCAATTGCCGTTACCGGTGTTTCGCTCGGTGTGGATGTCAGAGAAGGCAACGTCGAAGAAACGGAACGGGCCGAAGGCGACGACGTTACCCTTCGGGTTTTTGTAGGAAAGCGAACTGCGGCCGTTTCGGCAAATCAGCTTGATGATCCGAACAGTCTGGCCGAGCGCGCCGTCGCCATGGCGAAGGTCGCGCCTGAAGATCCTTATGCGGGCCTTGCCGACCCGGATCTTCTTGTCAAAGATTTCCCGGAACTGGAGCTTCTGGATACCAAAGAACTGTCCGCCGAGGATCTGACGGCAATCGCACTTGATACCGAAGCTGCCGGCCTCGCAGTCAACGGGGTCAGCAAATCCGGTGGTGCGAGCGCCTCCTGGCGGCTTTCCGGGATTGTTTTGGCAACCAGTCACGGTTTCCAGGGGTCCTACATTTCTTCGCGTTACGGCATGAGCATGACGGCGGTGGCCGGTGATGGAACCGCCATGGAGCGGGACTATGATTTCGACAGCCGGACCTATTTTGAAGATCTGGAGAGTCCGGCAGAGATCGGTCGGCGAGCCGGCGAGCGAGCCGTGAGGCGTCTCAATCCGCAGAAGCTGACAACCCGGACCGCAAATGTCATCTACGAATCCCGGGCAGCCCGCAGCATCCTTGGTCACCTGACAGGAGCAATCAACGGCGCTTCGATCGCACGCAAGACCAGCTTCTTGAAGGACAAGATGGGGGAAGCGGTTTTTGCATCCGGTATTCAGGTTGTTGACGACCCTTTCAAACGCCGCGGAGCGGCGACACGTCCCTTTGATGGTGAAGGCACACGTGCGGACGTCCTCAACGTGATCGAGGACGGTGTTCTTCAGAGCTGGTTCATGGACTGTGCTTCCGCGCGCGAATTGGGACTGAAGCCGAATGGACGCGCGCACCGTAGCGGTAGCGGCACGGTGCCGGGAGCCACCAATATCACACTGATGCCAGGAGAGAAGTCGCTTGAAGAATTGATGGCCGAAGCCGGAAGTGGCCTCCTCGTCACGGATCTGATCGGCCACGGTGTCAATGGCATCTCGGGCGACTATTCCCGCGGGGCAGCGGGGTTCTGGTTTGAAAACGGTGAAATTGTCGAACCGGTTAGCGAAATCACCATCGCAGGCAATTTGAACGACATGTTCAAGGCTCTTGTGCCTGGTAGTGATCTGGACAATCGATATTCTGCGGCCACCCCCTCTGTCATGATTGAAGGAATGGCGCTTGCCGGAAGCTGATGATGGCGCTCCTGGTGGAGGTCCTGCTGAAGATCTGAAATTGCTGGAAGCCGCGGCTCGGCAAGCCGGTGCGCTCGCGCTGGAGTATTTCGGACGTGACCCGGAAACCTGGTTGAAAGGCAACAGATCTCCGGTTTCCGAGGCGGATCTGGCGGTGGATCTGTTTTTGACGGACCAGTTGCGTTCGGCACGACCGGACTATGGCTGGCTTTCGGAGGAAACGGCTGACGACCCGTCTCGTCTGGATTGCGCACGTGTTTTCATCGTTGACCCGATCGATGGAACCCGAGCCTTTCTGGCCGGTGGCGATGAATGGACGGTGTCAGTCGCCGTTGTCGAAGACGGGAGACCGATCGCCGGAGCTGTTTTTTGCCCGCGGCGCGACGAGATGTTTGTTGCCCGATCCGGCGGTGGTTCATGGTTGAACGGCAATCGGGTTCATGTGTCCGAACACGCGACGGTTTCCGGTGCGACGCTTTCCGGCCCACATTCGATTGTCGCAAACAAGGACGTACTGGCAGCAGGTTTCATCGGTACCGGAATTCTGAGGTCGCTGGCTTACCGGTTGACCATGGTTGCGGCGGGCAGGATCGATGTCGGGACTGCGCGGGGTGGCCCGAGTGACTGGGACCTTGCGGCGGCGGATCTTTTGGTGCAGGAAGCGGGCGGGAAACTGACGGACCTGTCCGGACGAAGCCTGATCTACAATCGCGCCAAAACCGGTCACCCCGCATTGATAGCAACGTCATCAACGCTGTTTGAGCCTGCGCGTGCAGTGCTGGATCGATTGATCACATAGGCGATCACTGCCGAATTGATGAGGAACGAGGATATTCATGAGTGATACCGACACCCCGAAACAGCTTCTTCACCTTGTGTTTGGCGGGGAGCTGGAATCTCCGGAAGGTCTGACTTTCCGCGACCTCGACGCGCTCGACATCGTCGGCATCTATCCGAATTACGAGGAAGCCTACACAGCCTGGAAAGCCAAGGCGCAGGCGACCGTCGATAACGCCCATATGCGTTATTTCATTGTACACATGCATCGCCTGCTCGATCCGGAAACGGCAGCTTAGGCAGCGCTATATTTCAGGCGACAAGAAAAATGATCAAGCGCCTCGGCCGCCACCCCTGGGTCCTTTCAGGTGTGGGTACTGTGCTCGCCGGTTATCTGAAACTGGTCTATTTTACCAACCGCTTCGTCATAGAACCGAAAGGTATTCATGACGAGAGGGAAAAGGATCTGCCGGTTATCGTGGCCATGTGGCACGGACAGCATTTCATGGTTCCTTTTGCAAAGCCGAAACACTGGCCGGCAAAGGTCATGATTTCGAGATCTGCCGACGGAGAAGTCAATGCGATTGCAG
>NZ_JAILWL010000647.1 GCF_025698965.1 Roseibium sp. | reverse complement strand
ACGGTGCGATGATCGTTCCTCCAAAATACCTCGAGGAAGTCGGCGAGGAAGCATTTGACATGCATCCGGTTGGCACGGGTCCATTCAAGGTGATCAAATATACACCCACGGTAGATGTAAAACTCGAGCGTTTTGACGGGTACTGGGACGGAAAGGCCAATGTCGACGACCTGACCATCCGCTTCATCCCGGAACAGGCGACACGCATTGCCGAACTGTTATCAGGTGGAGTGGATATTGCTCTCAATATTCCAACTACGTCCGTTGAAACGGTTGAACAGAGCGACAAGGTGGATCTCGTTCCCGTGGATGGCCCAACTGTCGAAATCTTGCGTTTCAAGACCAAAGACGCCGTCACGTCAGATCCCAGAGTTCGCAAGGCCATCATTATGGCCATAGACCGGAATATGATCATTGAGGCCTTGCTTAAGGGACTGGCTACTCCGATCACCAGCGCTCAAGGCAGCAAGTCATTCGGTTTCGATCCCAAGATCGAAGGCTATCCCTATGATCCGGCAGCCGCAAAAGCCCTGCTTGCAAAAGCTGGCGTAAAACCGGGAACCAAAATCAGTCTGGACATGCGCAATGACAGGGACAACTTGCGTGAAATTGCACAGGTCATTGCCAGCTACCTGAAAGCCGTTGGACTTGATCTTCAGATCCGCACACACGAAACAAGCGTGTTCTTTGACGAAATCGTGAGCAAGGGCAAATCAGGTGAAATGTTCCATTTCGGTTGGGGTGGCTGGACCTTCGACTTCGACAATACAGCTTATCTCCTCTACCACACCGGTGAGCGCAACAATCCTTACATCGATGACTCAAGGTTGAATGAGCTCCTGGAAAAGCAGCGGCAGACCTATGACACCGATGTGCGCCTGAAAGCGTTACAGGAAGTCGCCGCTTATGCGCATGACCACGCGCTCGACATACCGCTCTACAACCTTGCCACAATCTATGGCGTGAACAAACGCGTCAAAGGCTTCGTACCGGCTCCTGACGACCGGACCCGCTACATGTCGGTCACCGTCGACTAGTCACCTTCCGCGTAAACAGTCCGCCCGGAATGCCAATAAGCACATCCTCACCGGGCGGGCGACCTGATCCGCAAAGGAACAGCGCTCATGCCAGTATTCAGCTTCGTCGCTCAGCGGGTATTTCAAGCAATACTGGTCACGTTGATCGTGACCTTGTTCGTCGCTTTCGCAATTCGCCTGACCGGCGACCCGGCCATCATGATGACCAGCGAATCCAGCAACGTTACAGAAGAAGATCTTGCACACATCCGCGAATCCCTCGGCCTTAACAGGCCATTCTTCGTGCAATATCTCGATTTCATCAAAAGCCTGGTTACGGGCAATCTCGGCGACAGTTTCTTTCGGGGCCCGATCAGCGAACTCATCTCCATCGCGTTGCCTGCAACAGTGGTTCTGGCACTTTCGTCGATGTTGATCTCTATCGTGGTTTCGATACCACTCGGAATTCACTCAGCGGTCCATCGTGGAGGTATTTCGGACCAGATCATCCGTGTGTTGTCGCTTGTCGGTCTGTCGTTTCCGAATTTCTGGTTGGCGATCATGTTCGTACTGCTGTTCTCGATCACCTTCCCGATTTTCCCCGCCAGCGGCTACACAGGGCTAACATCTCTAATATTGCCAGCGGCCACCATTGGCATCATCCTGACTGCGACGAATGTCCGCCTGGTGCGAACAACCATGTTGGAAACGCTATCCGCACAGTACGTCATGGTCGCCCGGTCGAAGGGACTAAAGGAACGCGTTGTCGTCTACAAACATGCCCTTCGCAACGGTGCTATTGCACTCATTACATTTCTTGGCCTGCAATTTGGAAATCTGATTGGAGGCATCGTGGTTGTCGAACTCGTCTTCAACTGGCCGGGCATGGGCACGCTTGCCGTCGAAGCAATTGGACAGCGCGACTATCCACTGCTGCAAGCAAGCGTCTCAATTCTCGCCATCATGATCGTGGCAGTCAATCTTGCGGTTGATCTTGCCTATGGTTTCATCGATCCGCGCATCAGGGTGAAGTAAAATGTCAGACACCGCTCAATCCAAACTCCCCAGCGCCCGGAGTTATTTCCTCCTAGGACGTTTCTTCCACTTTGAATTCATCGCTGGCGCACTGCTTACCGGAAGCCTTGGTCTGCTTGTGCTCTTTTCTGGTCTGATTTTTCCCGACGGCGGAGAAACGATCGATTTGCTGGCTCGACTGACACCACCGTTTCAATCCCTCAATCACCTACTGGGCACCGACCCGCTTGGTAGGGATATTCTGGAGCGGATCGTCATAGGTGGTCGAATATCTTTCACTGTCGGTATCCTGTCGGCACTCGGTGCTGTTGTTCTTGGAACGATCATCGGCCTTTATGCAGGATACTTCGGTGGCTTTCTCGATGTCTTTATTATGCGTTTCGCCGATGTTCAGCTTGCGTTGCCCTTCATTCTCCTGGCCATTACCGTAATAGCCATCGTGGGCCCCGGTCTGGACCGGATCATAGTCCTGATGATTGTTTCGCAATGGGTACAATATGCCAGGCTTGTTCGCGGTTCGGTTTTGTCGCTGCGAGAACGCGAGTTCGTTCAGGCAGCACGCAGCTATGGTCTACCGAATCGAAAAATTATTTTCAGCCATATCCTGCCAAACGCACTCGGCCCACTTGTCATCCTTATGACACTAAACGTTGCAAACAACATTCTCTTGGAAAGCAGTCTGACTTTTCTTGGACTTGGCGCAGATCCACAAACGCCAAGTTGGGGTGGTATGCTGGCTGAAGG
>NZ_JAILWL010000646.1 GCF_025698965.1 Roseibium sp. | reverse complement strand
GCATAGGCATATTCAAGCTCGGCGGCCGCTCCGATCTCGTCCCCTACCGTATTGTAGCGGTGCAGACGACCACTGCGCAGAACGTCGACAGCTGCTGTGATGGCCTCGTCCGGGATGGCTTCCTGCTGCGTGAATACTCCGCGAAACGGTTCCATTTAGTGCTCCGTTTACTCGGCGGCCCGGTCAACCGGTCCGTCGTAGCCGAAGGCATCAGTGTATCCGAAAAGTGCTGCGGCTCCCCCGGTATGAAGAAAGACGATATTTTCATCGCTTGAAAATGCACCTGATTTCACAAGGTCGATGAGACCGGCTGCACCTTTTCCGGAATAGACCGGATCGAGAAGAATGGCTTCCAGCCGGGCGAACATTTCAATGGCTTTGAGACAGGCCGGTGTCGGAATGCCGTAGCCTTCGCCAACATAGTCGGTATTGGCGACTACGTCCTCGCGCTTGACGATGCCCGGACACCCCAGTTTCTCAGCAGTTGCAACGGCAAGATTGAAGACGTTTTCCTCCTGCTTGGGCTTGGGTGCGCGCACACCAATGCCAAGCAGGGGAATGTTCGCATTGATTGCTTTCAGCCCGACAATGAGCCCGGCTTGCGTCCCTGCGCTGCCCGTCGCATGGACGATCCGGTCTATTTTCAGGTCGATTGCGTTGGCCTGCTGGACCAGTTCCATGGCCGCATTCGCATAGCCGAGAGCACCTGTCGGGTTGGAACCGCCACCCGGTATTGTGTAAACCTTGCGGCCCTGGGTCCTGAACCTTTCGGCAACCGTTTCCATCTCGGCATTCATGTCGAGACCGCCCGGTCGTTTCTCGGCCGTGGCGCCGTGCAGGAAGTCGAGAAAGACATTCCCGTTTCCATTGTAGTTCGGATCTTTCGAGCCGGTCCGGTCTTCCAGCAGGATGTGACACTTCATGCCGAGACGGGCGGCGAAGGCAGCCGTTTGACGGGCATGATTGGACTGGGTCGCACCTTGCGTCATCACCAGGTCAGCCCCCTGAGCCTTGGCTTCGGCCATCAGGAATTCGAGTTTTCGGGTTTTGTTGCCGCCAGTGGACATGCCCGTACAGTCGTCCCGTTTGATCCAGATCCGGGGCCCCTCAAGTGTTTCGGACAATCGATCCATGGGTTCAAGGGCGGTGGGCAGATGCGCCCAATGCAGGCGGGGAAAGCGTGAAAAATGCATGGGGTGCGTCTCCGGAAAAGCAATTTGGAGAAGGTTCGCATGGAGTATTTCCATGTTCAAATGCATTCTTGTCCGTATAACTTGCAAGAGTTGCATAATCATCGAAAGTGGGTGACATGAGAATCGATTGGCTGGAAGACCTTGTTGCTCTTCTTGATGCGGGGTCTGTTGTTGAGGCCGCAAGTCTGCGTAACATCTCTCAATCAGCGTTTTCACGACGGATCCAGGCGTTGGAAAGCCTTTTGGATGTCCCATTGATAGACCGGGATACGAAACCGAACCGACCTACGCCCGCGCTGAAAAACCACGAAGACCAGTTGCGTCTGGCGGTGACCCGGCAACGCCAGCTGATCCAGCAGATTCAGATGGACAGCCGGTCCGGGTCTCGTCTTGTGGTCATTGCCTGCCAACATGCGATCACGACTTCGCTGGGACCCCGGATCGTTAAGGCCGTGTCCCGTCTGGGCACTGCGCATGTGCGATTGCGCTCGGCAAATCTGGACGAGTGTGAAGTGCTTTTGATGACAGGCCAGGCTGATTTCTCCCTGACCTATCAGTTGAGCGACGACGGCGTGGTCGGTCAGTCGGGGTTGACCGAGGGGGTACATGTTGCAGATGAAAGACTGGTTCCGGTCTATTCCGCTGCCGGATCGGAGGAGCTGTTCAGTGAGTTGCGGTCCGGACGGCTGAATGTCATTTCCTACCCTCCGGATGTGTTTCTTGGCCAGGCTTTGAGCAAGCATGTCATGCCGGCGGTTGAAGGCACGGGAAAAACGAATGTCGTTGCTGAAACTGCGCTTACGGTCGCGGCGCTTGAAATGGCTCGGGCGGGTGTCGGTGTCGCCTTTGTTCCCGAAGCCCTGGTCTCGGCCGACCTGGCAGAGGCAAGGCTGATCGACCTGCGCGACCAGCTAGGCAGCGTTGATATGGAAATTGTTGGAAGGCGACGCCAGGAAAATGCCCCGCCTCTTCTTGCCAGGGTCTGGGAGGAATTCAGCAAATTGGCCGTAAAGGATCAGTAGAAGCATCTGATCCTTTAAATGCCTTCAGAGATCCAGTGCATCCAGGCCGGCTTCCAGATAGTCGGCAAACAATGGCATCCCAAGCAGATATTTGGCAGTTGATCCAACAGCCCGTTCGCGAGCTTCGTCGACGGCTTGCTGGAAATCTTCTGCCTCGAAGTCGCCTCTGCCGATCCACGTCACTGCGACAAGCTCGGCAGCTTCGTCGACATTGAGGTCTTCGATCAGTTCACGCAATTCCTCATCCGACAGATCGTCGCTTTCCTCTTCGGCAAGGCCATCGTGATTGTGACCTTCTTCCAGAGAATCTGCATCAAATTCCACGTCACCTTCGTGACCGCCTTCAAACGTGTCCTGCATGGCTGATGCAACGGCTCTGGCCTTTTGTGCGTAAAGGCGGATTGTGTCTGCAGATAGAGTGAGATCGATGTCCATGGTTGCCTCCGACAAACCTGTCTTTTCTTTATCGATCCACTTTTCGTCATTGGCAATGGTCATGATGCGTTTTCCTATTTTGCAACAGCCAAGACATTCCGTAGGGTTATCCACGATATTCAAGGTCTGTGAACTCGTTTCAAGTTAATCTGCAACCCATATACACGCCTG
>NZ_JAILWL010000645.1 GCF_025698965.1 Roseibium sp. | reverse complement strand
CGCCAAGCACCCGTTGAGCTCCCTTTTCCTTCAGGTGCTCCAGCATGAACATGCCCAATTGCTGCCCGCTGATATCGCCGCCCCGGCGAATGTGGATCACATTTCGGGCATCATCTGCATATGAGGGAAAGTGTTCCTGGATCAGCGACTGGCCGCTTAAAATGTCGACACCGTCAGGAGCATCCTGCCAGTCCGGTCTATGTGCAGGTTTGTAACCGGCGTCGTTATGACCATCGTGAAAACGCAACAGACTTTCCGCACTTTCCCCAAGCCCCTTGTGCAACTCTACGAGCAGGTCCTGAATGTCGCTGGACCGCGTCACCAGCGCATATCCGCGGCGGTTCATGTTAATGCTGTTGTTGCCGGCAAGCGCGATTTCTTCCAGGAGATCGATCCCCCGGTTGGTGAAGTTGACCATTGTCGGGTGTGGCCACCAATTCCGGTAATTTTCCCCGGATTGAGCCGACGTGTAGGCCATGGGCTGGTCCCGGTCGATCAGAACGATCTTCGAGATCCCGTGATTTTTGGAGAGGAAATAGGCCGTCGAAATGCCGATGATCCCCGCACCGATGACGGCTACTTCGTAACAATGGTCACTCATCTATTTAATTCCAACTTCGGCCAGCGGTTCGTTTTTGTGAACCCGTCCGATCTCCATTCGTGAAAGATCCAGGGTCTCAAATGCACCGGTCAACGCCAATTCCGAAAGCGCGCGGCCAACTGCAGGCGCATGCATGATGCCATGGCCTGAAAAACCGCAAGCGGTGACGATATTGTCATGACCGGGCGAATAGCGGCCGATAATCATGTTTCCGTCGAGTGTGTTTTGCGCGTAGTGCCCGGCCCAACTGCTTTCAAGGCGGATCTCTTCGAATTTCGGCACGAGCGCCGCCATCATCGGCCAGATCGTTTCCTCAAAGTAATTGGCGAAGAACCCGCTGTAGATGTCATCGACAAAGCCAGGCTCGATGTCGAAGCTGGGTCTGCCGCCGACAAAGCCATCTCCCTCCGGCCGGAAGAACATTCCGCTTTCATCCTTGACCAGCGGCATCGGCTCCAGCTCATGCGCACATTTCCAGAAATGCTGAACCCGGCACATGGGGACAATCGGCAGGTTACCGCCGGACATTTTCGCAATCTGGCTCACCCAGGGTCCAGCCGTGTTGATGAAGAAATCCGCTTCGACCACGTGGCCGTTATCAAGTTGAAGGGACCGGATCGCCCGATCGTCCGAGTTCATTCCGGTTACGCGTGCCTTGACGAATGTCGTCCCGAGATGCTCGGCGGCCCGGCGAAACCCCCAAAGCCCCGCGTTCGGGTCGATCCAGCCATCATCCGCAGAGTGACATCCGAGCACGATATCGTCGCGCTCGATGGATGGAAATCTGCGCTGGATCTCATCGTAATCAATCAGCTCTGCATTTGCTCCGAGGGAAGCCTGAAGCGCCTGGTTCCTGCGCAGCGTCGCCTCGCCTTCCTTTGTCACTACAAACAAGTAGCCCTGACTGACAAACCCGATGTCCGGCAAATCAGGAACATCAGTCATCTGATTTGCAAAGCCCTTGTAAAATTCTAGGCTGTAGCGAGACATGAGAATGTTCTCGGCAACACTGAATTGTTGCCTGACGCCACCAGCACCCTGTGGTGTCGTTGCAAACTGGTAAGACGGATCCGGTTCAACTACGACCACGTTTCCGGCCTTACCGCTCCGGCTTAAAAAATAGGCGGCCGCGGACCCCATGATCCCGCCTCCAATGATCGCAATATCGCATTTCATACCCGGCAATCCTTTGCTCGCCTCAGTGTAAGTGTCGCAAAGCCCCTGACATCCGCAATCCTGCCTGTGGTTCTTCGCTCGGGAATTCGAGGAACGACTCCCTTTCAATTATTCATTCTTGACAAAATCGTATACAATAATCAAGAATTGAATTCGAAATCATCAAACTTCGTGGCTCCAGATACACCGAAGACAAGGCGCGAAGCGGCAAAACGGTGATTTCGGAAGCAGAAGTCAGAAAGCGCGTCACACGCGCTCGAACAATTGTTCTCATTGGAACGAGGGAAACGGGATGTACAATTTCACGAAAATAGCGGCAGCGGCGGCAGTCACGGTAGCACTTGCCGGCGGAGCAGCCGCGCAGGAAAGAAAGTTCGTCAACATCGGAACCGCTGGTATCGGTGGAGGCTACTACCCCACCGGCGGTTTCATCTGCAACGTGCTGAACAAGAGTCGCAAGGCTCAGGGACACAACATCCGCTGCACGGTTGAATCAACCGGTGGCTCGGTGGCAAACCTTCGCTCGATCCAGGCTGGTGAAATGGACGTCGCGATCGCGCAGGCAGACTGGCTTTATCATGCGTTCAACGGCTCTTCGAAATTTGAAGATAGCAGCCCTAACGAAGACCTGCGTTTTCTGTTTTCGCTTCACCTCGACACCGCACATCTTGTCGCAAGGGCCGATCAGAATGTGTCTGATTTCTCCGAGTTGAAAGGCAAAACTGTCAATATCGGCAACGCGGGATCGGGAACCGAGGCGACAATGGCCTTCGCCCTGTCCCGGTACGGCACGGACCCTGAAAGCTATTACGGCCAGGCAACACGTCTCACTTCGCGCGAACAGGCACAGGCATTGTGCGACGGCAAGATCGACGCCTTTTTCTACACCACCGGGGTAACTGCGTCCTCAATCACCGAAGCGACCAACACCTGCGATGCGAACGTTCTGAACTGGAATGACGAGACCATCGACGCGATGATTGCTGAGATTCCCTACTACGGTAAGTCGATCATTCCGGCCGGCACCTATCGCGGTCAGGACGAAGAACGGATCACC
>NZ_JAILWL010000644.1 GCF_025698965.1 Roseibium sp. | reverse complement strand
GATGACTCGCTGTCGATGATGATTTTGTTATTGGCACCCAAAACTTTTTCCAACGTCTCGAGATACAGACGCTCCCGGGTGACATCCGGTGCGTTTTTGTATTGTTCGTAGATCTTGGTGAAACGCTGGGACTGACCGGTTGCTTCAGCAACGGTCTGATCCCGGTAGGCGTTTGCCGCCTCCAGAACGCGAGCCGCTTCACCACGGGCTTCGGGAACGATCCGGTTGGCATAGGACTGCGCTTCGTTCTGGATACGCTCCTGATCGGCGCGCGCTGCCTGGACATCCCGGAAGGCATCAATAACCTGAGCCGGCGGATCCACCCGTTGCATCTGCACTTCTGCGATTTCGACACCAGCCTGGTAGGTGTCCAGCGTCTGTTGCATCAAGGTTGAAACGTCATTCTGGATGGACACACGATTTTCGGTCAGGATTGAATCGATGTTCGAACTCCCGACAACTTCACGCATGGCGCTTTCCGCAACAGCCTTCACGGTTGCGTCCGGATCCTGAATGTTGAACAGGTATTCCGTAATACCGTCTGTGGTGTTCTTGATGCGCCAAAGCACCTTGAAACCGACGTCGACGATATTCTCGTCACCAGTCAGCATCAGGCTTTCCTCAGGGATATCGCGTGCGCGAACGGCGCCCGAGGTGGAATAGCTTTCCTCCACACCAACGGTCGTTTCACGCTGCAGCTCGACCTTTGGCTTGTAAACTTCACCGATCGGGTAAGGCAGATTGTAATTGAAGCCAGGAGACGTCAGACCGACAACCTTGCCAAGGACAAGCTCGACGCCGCGTTCACCTTCGTCAACCGTGTAGATGCCGGTGAAGAGCCAACCGACGACACCAATACAGATGATGATGAGAATACCGGCAATGCCGAGACCACCCCCACCACCACCGGGCAGCACGGTTTTCATGCGGTCCTGGGTCCGTTTCAACAGTTCTTCAAGGTCCGGTGGATTGCCACCACCGCCGCGGTTGGGGCCACCGCCCCACGGACCGTTGTTGTTACCGCCACCGCTGCCCCAAGGGCCGCCATTGTTACCGCCACCCTTCCAGGGACCACCGCCACCTGACTGATTGCTCCAAGGCATCAAAACTTCCTTCTGTGAAATCCGGCTTTCACCGAACAAGGGCAATTGGATCACATCCAGTGCCCGTAATGACTCACCGTTGGTTATAGGGAGGTTACCGGACGCTTTCAACGAAAAGCCCAGCGCACAACCCTTGTAAAACCTATATTTTTTCCCGTGCCGCAGGTGGGGTTCAATTACGGCCGTGTCAAGGCGCCCCCAACGAAAGTCCAGCGGGCTTGGTTAATCTGCCTGTCGACCGCTCCGGATCATGTCAATATGGGGAATTCCATCTTCAATATAGACTTCAGAAACCGTCTCAAACCCTATAGAATTATAGAACTTTTCAAGATACGCCTGCGCAGAGACATGGATAGCACAGCCGCGAACGAGTTCCTCCGCCTTGTCAATTCCCGACTGCATCAAAATGTGTCCCAGTCCTGCGCCGCGTCCCTCCTGCGCGATCACGACGCGGCCAATGCGTGCCTCGTTGTTTTCCGGCGTGACAAAAAGACGTATCGCCCCAAACAGTTTTCCAGACTCTTTGTCCCAGATATGAAAATGCCAGGCAATCGGATCCTTGCCGTCGATGTCCGGGTAAAGCGAAGTCTGTTCCAGCACAAAAACATCCTGGCGCAACTTCAAAAGATCATGAACCTCGTTCGGGCCGAGTTCCTCAAATGTTGCCCATCTTGCGGTCAGTGTTTCAGGTAATTTCATAATTTGTATGCTCGGTGGTCTCAAGGCTTTCGCCTATAGGTCACATAGGTGAAATCCGCACTGTCTTTTTCCGTCCGCTCACCGGATTCGCGTCCGACCTCCTCCCATTTTGAAGGATCAATCTCGGGAAAACGAGTGTCACCGTCCGGCTCGGCGTCAACTTCGGTTATCTCCAGCCGATCAGCGAACTCGATTGCCTGGGTGTAGATCTGGCCTCCCCCCATGCAGATGATTTCGTCGACACCCAAATCACTGGCAAGAACCTTGGCCCTTTCGAAAGCAGCCGCCAACGACGTGACCGCTTCTGCCCCTTCAGGCGCATAATCTGGGTCCCGCGAAATAATGACGTGCGGACGGCCCGGCAAAGGGCGCCCTCCGAAAGACAGGAAGGTTTTGCGCCCCATGACAACCGGCTTGCCAAGCGTCATCCTTTTGAAACGCTTCAGGTCAGACGATATTTTCCAGGGCATATCATTTTCAGCCCCGATGACCCCGTTGCGCGCGACCGCAGCAAACATGACGATTTTCGGCAAGTGTCTCTCCGAATCCGGTTTTCAATTCATTTGTCGCCTCCTAGCATGGAATTGCAGAAGGTAAAAAACATGAGATCCATTTCTTTAACGCACAGGTTTTATCAGCGGCCCTGTCGGAATTGTGCACGCAAATGCGTCCTAGCAAACGCAACCGTTCATTTAAGGAGATTGCCAGACCATGTCCGATCTGATGGAAACCGTATTGATCGAGCGCACGCGCTCCCTGATTCCCGAAACGAATGTCGAACAGAAACGAATGTTCGGGTCGACCTGTTTCATGGTCAACGGCAACATGCTGGTGTGCGCTTCCAAGCGTGGCCTGATGGCGCGTGTCGGCGCCGAACAGGAAGAAAAAGCTCTTTCAAGACCCCACGCTTCCCCGTGTGAACCGGCCGGAAAGCCGATGCCGGGTTTCATCAAGATCGAACCACAAGGCATTGAATCGGAAAAAGATCTGAAAAGCTGGGTCGACATGGCTCGAGCCTATGTCTGTGCCCTTCCGCCCAAACAGGCCAAACCGAAAAAG
>NZ_JAILWL010000643.1 GCF_025698965.1 Roseibium sp. | reverse complement strand
GGATTACGAAGATGCCCAAGGCACTGCACTTCAAGAGTGGCACCTCAAGAGTGTCTTGGGAGGTCGATGCTTTATGCATCGCTCAACAAATCCAACTTTTGGAAACAGTCCAGACAGCTTTCGCTTGAGAGCTTCGGCAATTCTAAACCCGGCAGAATAGAGAAAGGTAAACGAATCGTTAATAAATTCCAATCCACGAGAAATATTAAGACACAACTTTCATCCAAAAGCTATTCAAAAGCGGGTTTCGGACCATTGCCCGAAATCTCATTCAATGATATTCGTCGACTATTCTTTGAATTACGAGAGATCTGGTCATGTGGATCGCAATCTGGGTTCTGATTCCGGTGTATTTCACAGTTTCACTGATATTCTTCATACTCAGTGCTATGGAATTACTTGAAACTGGCAAGGCAAGTGTCGTCACCCTTTGCCTCGCGACGATCAACTCAGTGTTTTGGCCGATTACGCTATTGGTTGTGTCGGTATTGGTTGCCTTGAAAAAGCCTTTTCGCATCCAAGCGAAAAAGCAAACGGCGAAACAACAAGGCTCAGGTCACGTCGCCACTTGAAATCGAACTTGAAAAATTTCAGCACGCAGCAATTCGGTTCCAGGTGGCGAACCTCACCTTCAACCACCACTCTACGCCCTGGATGCTTCAGCCGGTCGGCCCTTCCTTTAAACCGGCAATCTTCTCTAGCAATCGGCGAAATGTCTTCCTGCTGCACCTGCCCCTTCTCCATTGAAAACATATAACTCAACTAAGATGCACTCATGAGAAGACACCGGCGAACTCCCCCCAGACCGAACCTAGCACCAGTGAACAATCAAAAGAAATTCAGGTAAAAAACTTCTTTTCTTCAAGCACTTACTGTCAAGCGGCATTTATTGCCGGGAAAAAAATGCCGCATGCGTAAAATTGTACCTATCGGTTTAAAGCCAACGAAGTAGGCAGTCCTGTATTTCTTCTATCACCGGGGAAGCGCCGTTGAATTTGGGCAAGGCGCCGACCCACTGAATAGAGGTGGGGACATGAAAAGAGTACTGCTTGCTTTTACAGCTGCCGTCATCGCATTCAGCTTTCTTCCAGCTGACAAGGCCGAGGCGTTTTCTCTTGGCGGCTCGACGCGAGTATTGGGCACATCGCCAGCGCTCAAGAAAGAGCGCCAACTTACAATGACCCGAGCACCGAAGGCTTACAACCTGTTTTGCATGAACAATCCCGTTGAGTGCCGGTCGGGCGGATCAGATATTATCACTGCTAATTATGCCTTGATGCAAACGTTGAATAAAGTCAATCGTGGGGTAAACCGCTCCATCAAGTGGGTTCGCGATAGAAACAACGTCTGGAAAATAGGAAACAGAACGGGCGATTGCGAGGATTACGCCCTCACCAAGCGCAGCCGGCTCATGAAACTCGGCGTCCCTGCGGCGGCACTCAGGATGGCTATTGTCAAGAATCAGAAGGGCCAGGGCCACGCAGTACTTGTTGTCAAAACAACCAAAGGCGACTTGGTTCTAGATAACGTGAATAACAATATCACATTGCGTGAGAGTACAGCTTATCGCTGGATTGGAATCGCGTCAGCCAATCCATATCGCTGGCAACTCCTCTGATCGAAATCCGCAAATTCAAAGCAAAAAAGACCGGCTGAGAAGCCGGTCTTTTTTCGTCTTCGCTCCTGTACTTGTGCGCAAAACCCCGCGATTGCAGCACCACCACAGAAAGTGAACAGAAGGAGGATCAGTTACTGCTTGCAGCAACGTCCGTATCAAGAGGATTATCGGCGAGATCATCACCACCGTCGGCAACGTTAGTGCTCGCTTCTGCAAATCCGCCAGCGAAAGTTTCCTGAGTGATATCCCCGTTGGCGGCAGCCTCGGTCAAGCTCGCCTGTAACTGCCCCTGGACATCTGCAAGCTGCTCGGCAGGAACCGTCGCCAGGAAGGCTTGAACCGCCAAGGCACATGAGGCAGCATCCGTACAGGACACAATCACTTCTTCAATGGTCGTCTGCGCAAAGGAATTCGTAGCAGGCGCAATCAGGAGTCCTGTGGAAAGCAAAGCACTAAAAACAAATTTAGACGCGGAATTCATTTTACAATCTCCAAGCTAAAGATTTTTCGCTACAAACGTTTCAGATTCCGAAATTTCCGGAGCATCCAAGTTTGCGATGCACCAATTTAAACGACTGTTTACCATCGAAAACACTGAATGTCATCCGTTTTCATCGAATTGGTTAACTCACTCCACATTCGCCGTTCACTCCGGATTCAATAGTTCACAAAGTCTCTTAGCGGGTAACACAACGCAGTCAGAAGCATTGGTCGAGAGGACGATGATTGTTCCTGCCTATTTCTATCCGATGCAACAAGTTTATTTGATGCGAGCCCTTGAAAGTCAGTAGCTCCTCATGCAAAAAGTACCGACGGTGGGACACATTAATGTGCCAAGAGGCGCTGTGATTTAGCAAAAGGTACTTCAACGTGCGACGTCCCCTTTCCGCGATGATTTTGGCGGGACTTTTCTTTTTTGTTTGTACTTCAATTTATGTGTTGGCGCGTGAAGCTTCGATCTTTTTCAATGGAAGTACTACACCGGCTGCGCGATTTGAATCCAAGGTCGAGGGCACTATCCCCTACGGACTTTCAGCTTTCAGCCAACAAATTGCGTTGCGTGACTGCGACGACTCGCTGAAATCACAATACAGCCGCTCTCAGACACGGGAACGTCGTTCAACCGCGATGAAACACTGCAGGGATTTTGCCCTGACCTTGACAAAAGATAGTCCTGCGAACGGGCTTGCCTGGTTTATCGCAGCTCAAGCCAGCGCGTGGCTCAAAGATTATTCTGACATGAA
>NZ_JAILWL010000642.1 GCF_025698965.1 Roseibium sp. | reverse complement strand
TATGCCAATAGCAGACGGCGAGGCGCAGATGATCTTCCATTCGCTTGCCAAGAACGATTTCGTCCTTGTTGTAATGGCGATAGGTCAGTGGATCGCGGCTGTCCGGTCCGGCGTATTGAATCGGCTGCACATCGCCGAAGAATCCAGTGCTCATATTCTTGCTCCTTAGAAGCCGGCTTGCTTGAGTGCCGGATAAAGTTTGCGCCAACGGTCATAGGCCTCGGCATAGGTTTCGGTCAGGGAGGGAACGGGATCGATGCTAGCCTTGAGAGCAGGCCTGGTGAATATCCCGTCGGTTGTTCCAAGTGCAGCGGCCTGCCCGAGACGGGCGGCGCCGAGAGACGCGCCGAAGTCGCCATCCACCGGCACATTGACCGACACGTTCAACAAACTGGCGATGATTTCCAGCCAGGTTCGTGAACGCGAGCCGCCGCCAACAGCCAGGACGCGATCAATTCTGGTTCCGGCAACGCTCAACGCCTCCAGGCAATCCATCAAGGCGAAGGCAACGCCGTCCATCACGGCATGGGTCAGCACCAGGTCGTCCGTATCGTGGGAAATGCCAGAAAACCCGGCCCGGATATCGACGTCGTTGTGTGGAGTGCGTTCGCCGCCGAGATAAGGCAGAAACGACACGGGAGAGGGACCGGAGATCTGGCCAAGTGCATTCGTCAATTCACCCGGAGATTTTTTCAAGATGCCCGAGAGCCAGTTGAGACTGTCGGTGGCCGACAGGATCACGCCCATCTGATGCCAGGTCTCAGGCACCGCATGACAGAAGGCATGAACCGCTCCGTCCACGTTCGGCGAAAAACGTTCATTGGTGACAAAAAGTACACCCGATGTTCCAAGCGAGACAAAAGCAGAGCCCGGATCGACCGCTCCCACGCCACAAGCCGAAGCCGCGTTGTCACCACCACCACCGGCGATCACCGGAGGGGTATCAAAGCCCCAGCGGGAACAATGCTCTGCCGTCATCACACCAGAGCTTTCCGACCCTTCCACGAGGCGGGGCATCTGATTGCGGGTCAATCCCGTTGCCGCCAGAAGGTCATCGCTCCAATCCCTCTTGGCAACGTCCATCCAAAGCGTTCCGGCGCTGTCTGACATGTCGCCGACATACTCGCCAGTCAGCTTAAAACGAACATAGTCCTTGGGCAGCAGGACCATCGCGGTTCCGGCGAAGATCTCCGGTTCATTTTCCCGAACCCATTGCAATTTGGGTGCGGTGAAGCCCGGCATGACAAGGTTGCCACCGAGGCTCATGAATTTCGGTTCCTTCTCGGCCAGTTCCGCACATTGTTTTCCGGATCTGCCGTCGTTCCAAAGGATGCACGGCCGCAAAGGGCGACCGGCCTTGTCCAGCAATGTTGCTCCGTGCATGTGTCCCGACAGGCCGATCCCCTTCACGGCCGATAATTCCGTCGGAACCTTGTTCTTCAGTTCGTCCAGCACCTGCTCGCACGCCGCCCACCAACTGTCCGGGTCCTGTTCCGACCAACCCGGATGCGGTCGTTCCACCGTAAGTTCCGAAGTCGCGGAGGCAATCAGGGACTGGTCTTCGCCAAGCAGGATGGCTTTGACCGAACTCGTGCCGATATCAAGACCGATATACATGAGGTGCGTTCCTCAAAAAACTTCAAAAAGAATGCCGATGCCCGTCACAAGGTCTCGGCGCGGTGTTTTTCAGCGTGTCTGGAATGAGCCTTTCCACTCAGATCAGACCAGGAGCCCGCGGGCTGAAGCCCGCGGGTCCGATTGGTTTACCCGAGCACAGTGTCGTCGACAAGTGCCCCCGGTCCCGGGGTCGCGCCCGGAGGACACTTGCCCAGAATGATCATGCCGAGCACGTCATCATCGGTCACATCGCTCGTCTTCGCGGTGCCGACAAGTTGGCCGTTTTTCATCACAGCCAGTCTGTCACACAACTGGAACACATCATGGATGTCGTGACTGATCAGGAAAATACCGAGACCCTGCTTCTTCAGTTCCTGGATCAGCTCCGCCACCATCTGCGTTTCATGTACGCCGAGTGCTGCAGTCGGCTCATCCATGATCAGGATCTTGGCATTGAAATAGACCGCACGGGCAATCGCGACCGATTGGCGCTGACCACCGGACAGCGCCTTGACCGGAGCATGGAACTTTTTGAAGTTCGGGTTGAGCCGTCCCATGATCTTGCGGGTTTCAGCTTCCATCTTGTCGTCATCGACAAATCCCAGCGGCGAGGTCAATTCACGACCCAGGAACAGGTTGGACGCCGCATCGAGATTATCGGCCAGCGCCAGTGTCTGGTAGATTGTCTCGATGTTTTGCGCCCGCGCATCCCGGGGCGAGTGAATGTGAACTTCTTCACCATTGATGCGGATTTCACCGCTGTCGGCCTTATAGGCGCCCGACAGGATCTTGATCAGCGTCGATTTTCCCGCACCGTTGTGGCCGAGCAGACCAACAACTTCGCCCGGATAAAGATCAACAGTCACGTGATCCACTGCATGCACCCCGCCAAAGGAGATGCACATGTCTTTCATTTCAACGAGAGGCGTTGCCATCACTTACTCTCCCGTGCGTCTGCGATAGATGATGTCGACCAGAACGGCGAGGACCAGCACGGTGCCCACGACGATGTTCTGAAGCGGTGCGTCCACACCGACCATTGCCATTCCGGACTGCAGCGACTGCATGATCAGGGCGCCAAGGATTGCGCCGTAGATCGTGCCGACACCACCCGCCAGAGCCGTCCCTCCGATAACGGCCGCTGCGATAACACGCAGTTCATCAAGCGTGCCGATGTCGTTGGTGGAAAAGCCGAGACGGGCCGAAGCAACTGCGGCCGCCAGTGCGCACAAGCCGCCCATGAGTGCAAAGATCTTGACGGTCAGGAATCGCGTGTTGATGCCTGAGAGTTC
>NZ_JAILWL010000641.1 GCF_025698965.1 Roseibium sp. | reverse complement strand
GCAATAATCTCTTCCATCTGAGTGGCGTTTTCGGCTTCGCTAACCCGGTAAAGCTGTTTTTTCAAAGATGCCGCAAGGCGCTTGCGTGTTACGCTATCGTCTTCGACGATCACTATGTGCTGCCCCAAGTCCTCCCCCTTACGCCGCTTCGCCCGTTGGATTTTACATTTTTTTACAAAGTCGAACAGCCTGTTGATCCAGCCTGTAGGACTGGTTCACATGCCAATCGTATTTTGACTCCAGCGTCAATGCTCATGACTGGAGGTCAACATGTCTATGAACACCCCTACCCGCCGCGCCTTCTTGCAAGGAAGTGCCGCATTAATCGGTACAGCCAGCCTCATGGGCTCGACAGCCTTGGCTTCCATCGATCCAAATTCCTTTGCTGGCCGCACTTTCCATGCCAGCCACTACGGCCCATTCGAGGCTGTCGTTCGTGATGGCAAGCTGGTCGGCATCAACACCATGATGGAACTCGATGCCCGTCCAACCGAAATGTTGACCTATGGTGTCATAGATCGCACCTACGATAAAACCCGGGTCAATTATCCGATGGTGCGCAAATCCTATCTGGAAGGGTGGGAAACCGGCGACATCAAACCGGAATTGCGAGGCAAGGAAGAATGGGTCAAGGTTGATTGGGACACGGCTTGGAGCCTGACAGCGAAGGCTCTTTTGGACACGGCCACAAAATACGGCAACGAATCCATTTTCTCCTCATCCTACGGCGGCTGGTCAAACGCCGGTGTCTTTCGCCCGAATGTTCTGCAAGGCCGTTTGATCAATCTAATGGGCGGCTGCACCAACACCGCCGGCGATTGGTCTGCAGGTGCCGGTCAGGTTCTTCTGCCGCACGTCATGGGCGATATGGAAGTCTATTCAGCTCAATCCGCTTGGGAAACCATCCGTGACAACACTGAAGTCTTCGTGCTTGTTGGTTGCGATCCGATCAAGAACAACCGCATCGAATACCGTGTTGCCGACCATGGCATGTATGCCCATTGGGAACAAATCCGTGACGCCGGTGTCAAATTCATCTCTATCAACCCACAGCGGACTGCATCGGATGAATACCTTGGATCCGAACTAACCCGGATTATCCCGAATACCGATACCGCTCTCTTCCTATCGATGGCTTACCATGTCCTGGAAAACGGTTTGGAAGACCGCACCTACATGGAAAAGTACACAATTGGTGCCGACAAGTGGATCGCCTACGTCAAAGGTGAAGCAGACGGCACTCCGAAGACACCGGCCTGGGCATCGCAAATCACCGGTATTGAAGAAGACAGGATCAAAGAACTGGCTGAGCTGTTCGCCAAATCGAAAACGGCCATAGCAGGCTCCTGGGCAATCCAACGGGCACAACATGGTGAAATGGCTTATTGGTCAATCGTCAACTTTCAGGCGCTGTGCGGCAAGATCGGTAAACCGGGTCAAGGCGTTGGCTTCAGCTGGCACTATGGCAACGGCGGCATGCCTCAGGGTGGCAACAAAACACCGGTCGGCATGAGCCAGGGACGCAACTTCGTCAAAAAGATCGTTCCTGCATCTCGGATTACAGAAGCCCTTGAAAACCCTGGAAAAGAGTTCTTCTACAATGGCCAGACGAACAACTATCCGGACATCAAGATGGTGTTCAATGCCGGTAACAACTTCATGTCACACCAGCAGGATACCAACAGGCTGATCCGGGCTTTGAACAAGGTTGATACCGTTGTTTGCGTGGATGTCTGGTGGACGGCGGCGACCCGTTGGGCCGATATTGTTCTGCCAGCGGCCTCGACCCTGGAACAGGACGACATCACCTCCGGCGGCACCTATTCCAACGACAGGGTGTACGCAATGAAGAAGGTAATCGAGCCGATCGGTGAAAGCCTGCCGGACTACGAGATCTTCGAAGGCCTTGCCGACAAGCTTGGTCTTTGGGCTCAGTTCACGGACAGCGAAGACAAGATGTATCACATCAAGCTCGCCTATGAAGCCTCCGGTGCCGCCGAGGCTCTTCCATTCGAGGAATTCTGGGAACAGGGTTATGCTCGTATGCCGGTGCCTAAAGAGGCCCGCAAGTGGACCCGGCACGGCGCGTTCTATGAAGATCCGACAGCCAATCCGCTGCACACGGCCTCCGGCAGGATCGAAATGTTCTGCGAAAACATCTCGAACATGAATATCGACGACTGCCCGGGCATGCCGGTCTGGATGCCAAAACACGAGTATCTGGGTATTGCCAAACCCAGTCAGCTGCACGTGGTTTCTCCGCACCCCTGGTTCCGTCTGCACAGCCAGATGGGCAACTCAAAACGCTTGCGTGATTTATATATGGTTCAGGGTCGTGAACCGGTCCGGATTAATACTGAAGACGCTGCAAGCCGGGGCATTGAAGATGGTGATCTGGTCGAGCTCTACAATCAGAGGGGCACGGTCATCGCTGGGGCTGTCGTCAGCGACGACATCATGCCAGGCGTGGTCTCCATCTACGAGGGTGGCTGGCCGCAACTCGACAGCAAAGGACGCTGCAACTCGGGTTTGGTGAACTTCATCACGTCGACACAACCTGCCTCTGGCTTCTCACAAGCAACATCAGCCAACACCGTTCTGGTCGAGATGCGCAAGTGCGAAGACCCTGAAGGCCCCAACATGGCGTATGATCCGCCCGCAATACTCGACAACGTGCCGGTAGCCGCCATCGATCCGGACAAATTGGGCACCGACCGTCTGATCGAGCTGACTGAAAAGCTCTACGCCGACATGACACCTGGTGAGAAAATGTTCTTCGAGCGCTGTACGGTTTGCCATGCACCGCGGGAAGTCACTCACTACACACAGCAGCAATGGAAGGGAATTGTCCCCTCGATGTTCGAACGGGCGGGCCTTGATGACGGTGAACGCATGCTCGTCATGGAATACCTG
>NZ_JAILWL010000640.1 GCF_025698965.1 Roseibium sp. | reverse complement strand
GCAAAGCACTTGCTCCGGAAAAATGCCGTGGTATAGGGAGACCTGAAGCGCTCCTGCCCACATTCTCGTCGGCACCGCGCTGTGGGCCTGTAGCTCAACTGGTTAGAGCCGTCCGCTCATAACGGATTGGTTGGGGGTTCGAGTCCCTCCGGGCCCACCACTTCTCTTTTTAGGTGTTGATTTTCCTGCATTTTTTCCTCTTTTTGTCCCACTCGAATTGCGGTGAGGAGAAAGTGGGACAATTTCCCGTTCCTTTGAAGTTTCAAGATGTTCGAATGCCGACTTGGCGAGGCGCTTCTGTTCGGCTTTTTTGGTGTAGATCCGAGCGGTTTTTGAATCGCTCCAGCCAAAGACAGCCATGAGCTGGTATTCCGTAGCACCGGCTTCAGCCAACACTGTTGCGGCGGATTTTCTGAGGCCATGGGATGAACACTGTTTCAGTCCAGCGGTGTCACACCAGTCACGCATTTTGTTGCCGAAGCCGTTCGAACTGAAGGGCTTACCGTACTCAGTCGTCAGAAATGTCTCCTGGCCTTCTGGGGCGTGCCGGAGTGCTTCCATGAGAGCTCTCGTGATCGGCAGGACGAGCAGCTCATTCTTGCTGCCTTTCTGCGGCACAAGTTTGATCGTGTCGCCATCGAGGTTACCGGGGCCGAGCTGAACAAGATCCGATCTGCGAATGCCTAGATTATACAGCAGTTCAAATGCTAGGCGGGCTGTAGTGCCAAGCGGATAATGTTCTCGGAAAGCAGAAATTTCACCAACGGACCAAGTATGAAACCCGTCAGAGCGATTGATCTTCGAGATCCCTTCGGCCGGATTTCTGGCCACCGGAAATCGAGCCATTAGATCATTATCGCTAAGTGCCCAATTGAAAAGGGCTTTCAGATACTTGACGAGCTTATCTGCCGCGGCGGGGGTTTCCCGTCGCTTCATCTGGCTTGCTTCGACGTCCGACTTTCGAAGCTTTTGAAATGGGAGGTGGCCGACTGCTGCGCAGTAACGCCCTAGGACGCTGTGCTTGTCCCGCTGTGTAGCGCTATCTTGTGTCTGAAATGTCTTGGATCGCTGATACTGAGCGAAGAGCCAACTGATTGTTCCTGGCTTCAGTTCTTCAGGCCGCGTGTCTGTAGGCTTATCAACGCTGCCTGCCATCACGCGGTGGTATTCTGAGGTGAATGCTTCCGTAACGTTGCCGTTTTCGTCCAAGAGAGCCGACTGCATGCGGTATTTGGACTTGCCTGGTCTACGCAAATAGATACGGACGTTTCCGTGCCGATCTACGTCCGCTGAGCAGTATTTGAACGGGATCTTTTTCCGATTAGCCGACTGCATAATCGAACGGGTTTTCGGCGTCTTCATGTTCAAGTGTTGAGTTTGTTTCGACTAAAGCATGCAAATATGAGTGGAGATCTTCTGGGTACCATCGGCGCAATCCGCCGATCTTAAATCCTCTCGGCATCCAGCCCAGATCTATCCACTTGTCGAAAGTCGAGGTGGAGATGTCGAGCATATCAGCAGCGGTCGCGCGGCTTACAGCTAACTGGGTCGTTCTGTTTGATCTTTCAATATGGGACATAACGGTTCTGATGTTTGTTTAGACTGCAGGTGTGGCAGGAGAATTTTTCTCAACAATTGGTTCGAACGTGTTGTTCGCGATGAATTCTTCGATTGCGCCAATGGGAATGTAAATTCCTCCACCAATCCTGACGTGTCTCAGTTCTCTATTTTCGACGAGTTTCCTGATACGGCTTTTGGGCCAGCCAGTTCGGTCAGCGAGTTCTTTGATTGATTCCAATTCCAGAGCCATTGTATCGAATATTCTCCACTGGTATGAAAAAGTCAGCTTTGATAGTCGGTGAAGCTAATTTTTCCTACTAAGTACAATATTCTGTACCGAGGTCAACCCAAAAGTGTCTGATATTGGCAAACGATTAGCAGTTGTTCGCGAAAGTGCGGGATTTTCGCAGATACCATTTGCGCAAAAACTCGGCGTTTCGCAAAGCTCATACAAAAATTATGAGCGTGGAGCTTCGCCAGTTCCAGTCAGTTTAATCGCAAGGATTTGTGAGGACTATGAAGTGTCACCGGCCTGGCTAGTATTGGGGGAAGGGGCGATAAAGAGCGAACTAAATGGCGAATTGGTTGAAGGTGCAGTTCTTGCCGTAGAAAAATTTGCGGAAGCCCATGACTTGGACCCGCCGCTTGAGAGAAAAGCCAAATTAATTCGATTTGTATATGAAGAAGTAATTTCTGGGAGAGATTTCGGAGATAAGGAGCTCAAGCGAATATTTAATACAGTCATGTGAGACCTGCATGAGTAAGGAAAACGCGGAAGTAATTTCCGAAGCCCTGCTTTCGATGTTGAACAAGAAGTTCTCTGAAGCGTCAGAGCCAGACAGCGAGAATAGCTTATTCAGAGGACTTAGCTTTTACCGAAAAAAGCGACGAATTATGAGTGAGGAGGAAATACTCGGCTTCTGGAAGCGAAATGTTATCAGAAGCAAAGCCATTTCCTTGTGTGCATTGGTGCTGCCCATCTTCACTGCTTTTCTTCTATTTCAAGGTGTGTTGGAACCGACGACCGTTTGCTTGTTCGGTCTCGGTGGCACAGCAATTTACGCATTCCATCAGCTCATTTTGATTGGGGGGCTCGAAAGGCTTCTAGGAACTTGGAGAGCGTCTTCACTTAGAGAGGCCCGAAAAACCGGCGAAAATAGATGGAAGTTTTTCGATGCTTTGGAAGATTCTTCTCCTTCGAGCTAAGCTGTGATTGAGGCATCTTTTTTCGGAATTCGGTTTCGGTTCTCCATAGTCAACATGATGACAATTCCTGTCTGCCATTAACAGCAAGAGTCATCATTTGGGAAAAGTTTCATTGAAGTGTACGTCAATTTGGCGTACAAACTATTCAGT
>NZ_JAILWL010000064.1 GCF_025698965.1 Roseibium sp. | reverse complement strand
CCTGAAGATGGAACCACCGGCGCGAAGGAACTGAAACTTTGACGCCTTGTCTGGCCTGAGTTTAGGAACTCAGAAATTTGAATGGTCAGGGGCTTTGGTCAGAATGGACCATTCCCTTGATCGCGGCAGGTGATTTTTCAAGCAGATGGTCCGTTGCAGTTGCCGATATCCAGATACCGCAAAGTGTTAGCCACGCAGTCAGTGCAAAAAGGGATGCACCCGTAATGCCTGCGCCGACTGCGCATCCCCCTGCCAGCATGCCGCCAAACCCCATCAAAGCCGCGCCGGTCAGATATCGTGCCATGGACGGTCCGCTCTCGAAACCCTGCAACATTAGCTGACGCGTCAGCAATGCAGCCAGGAAAGAGCCCAGGAACACGCCCGGAACCAGACCGGAATTGAAATCAAGTCCATCGGACGGTGTTGAAAGAAACAGCATCAGCATGTCGGCTGATGGGCCTGTAAAGGTGACGCCTTCAACCTGAACCGGGTCGAATGCCTGTCTTGTCATGGCGGTTGTGAACCAAAGGGCCAGAGGGACGGCCAGTCCAGCACCGACTGCGGCTGAGGTTTGCCAGACTGAGTTGCGGTTCCGCCACGCGAGGATAATGCCAGCCACCAGCCAAAGAGCGCCGAACAGATATGCAGCACTTTCGCTGATGCCGAGTTGGGTGGTCAGATCGTTGCCACCAAGGTCCACCGTTGTCCACAAACCGGATAGCCAGTCACGCGCCGGTCGCAAGACGCCATACAAACTTGCTTGGGCAACAACGGCAAATACCAGGCCCGACAACAGGGCTCGAAGATTTCCTGTTGCAGAAAGCACCAGAAGACGGCTGGCACAGCCGCGGGCCAGAACCATGCCGGTTCCGAACATCAGTCCTCCGATCAGTGCTCCCGAAAGACTTTGGGGCGAGGCAAGTTGACGCGTTTCGCCAGCGTCAATCTCGCCAATGTGAGCAAGAAACTGCGTCGTTATCAGAGCGCTTGAGAAGGCCAGCAGCCAAATTGGAAGCCGGTCCGCCGGTTTTCGCCGGGAAAATTCCAACGCTGCGGCCCGCAGGCAAAATCGGCTTTGTTGGGCCAGAGCCCCGAACTGGACGCCAACCAAAAGCCCTCCAAGTACCAGTACCGTAGGTTCCTGCAGTCTTTCGAGAATGTAAGTCAGGTCCATGAGTTGCTCCGGTGCGGCAGTTGGTTGCCGTCAACTGTTGCAGGTCCCTCAGTTTTTGAGGTTTGTCTGGGCCTCGCATTGACCGATCTCAAGAAGATATAGAAAAATTCGAAATTGTGAATATATTGTTTGAAGCTCAACATGCTCGTGCAGTGTTTGCCGCACGCCCCGTTTCTCTCTGAAGACAGTGTGCAAGGGGCGGTTTGTTCAGATGGTCTTTTTTATGAGGCTGTTCGACTTTGCTATTCGGCAGGCGCGAACCCGGTGATAAGTTGCCTCAGGCCAATGGATGCTCCGGCAAATATGGCGAGAAACGTCACCGGCGCACTGAAGGCAAGCACCGAGAATGCCGAAATTCCCTGACCGACGCTGCATCCGACGGCCAGGATAGCGCCCGGTCCCATGATAGCCGCACCGATGATCTGCCGTCGCAATTCGCGCGGGTCCTCACACGCTTCCCAACGGAAGTGCCCCTTGGAATAGGAGCCAAGACAGGCTCCTACAATCACGCCAATAACAGACCCGACACTGAACGACAGGGTGTTTCCCGACGCCGTCATTCCGTAGTAAAGCGTGTCGCCGATCGGAGCTGCGAACGAGTGGGTTTCGATTGGCTCGACTTCAAACCCGGTCATGGCAACCCAGTAGGTACCAACCCAGCCGGATACAATTGCCAGGCCGACCACGGAGCCCCAGAAGATCTGTGCTGGCGACTTTCGAAATGAAGAGCTGCAAAGGGTAACCACAATGATCAATCCACCTACCAGCAGCCCGGTAGTGGCAGGCTCAAGACCGAAATTCGACTGAAGATATTGGCTTACGCCCTGCGGCGAAGTTGCACCGGTCTCGGCCGGAAAAAGCCAGACACGGACATGCGCGAGCGGCCCGGACATGACAAAATAGGCCGACAAGCCCATCACGAGAACGATAACGAACGATCTCAGATCCCCGCCGCCCAATCTCGCGAGTGCGCCATAGCCGCAATTGCCGCTGAGGGCCATGCCATATCCAAACATCAATCCGCCGACAATCGAACCGAACGGGTTCCAGACACGATCCAGATAAGCGGTGCTGGCACCCTCCAGCAGGCCCGAGGACATGGCCAGGTGGGCTCCGATGATCGCAACGCCAATCGCAACCCCCCACATTCGGAGCCTGCGATCGTCTGCTCCGTAGAGACAATCCTCAATTGCTCCAAGTGTGCAAAACCGACCAATCCGGGCCGCCAATCCGAGCGCAATCCCCCCCGCAAGACCGATGAGGGCGGCAACGTTTGCTTCTCCGAGCAATTCCAGCATATCCGGCTCCTCCCAAACCGGACGCTAGAGAAGCGTTCGGTCAGTCCTCTCTGCAGAACAGGTCATAGACCACTTCCATGATTTGCTTTGGCCGGTCATCCGCCAGACTGTAGTAGATAGCCTTGCCGTCGCGCCGAGGTGTGACAAGACCTTCAAGTCTCAATCGCGTGAGCTGCTGCGAAACGGCAGCCTGCCTCGCCGACAGCAGGTTTTCCAGCTCCGCCACGGATTTTTCACCTGAGGCCAGGTGGCAAAGGATCATCAGGCGTCCCTCATGGCTGATTGCCTTGAGAAAATTTGAAGCGCGTTGAGCGTTCTTCATCATCCTGTCCATGTCTTCAGCGCACATATCGACGTCAAAGACCGGAAGGCGGGATGGTGTTTCAGCTGGGCTGTCAGGTTTGCTTGTCGCATCAACTGTCATTTTCGCTCAACCTGTCTGGTCCAGGGGGATTTTTGCACGTTCGAACATAATACCGAGTAAGCCCCAAAAAAAATCTTCGCCAGGATAGCCTTCGATTCGGCCGACTTCCAAGCCATCTTGCACGAGTATGAAGGTGGGTGTGAAGTGAACCTGCGAGTCAAATGCCACGTCAGGTGTTTCATCGTGCAATTCATAGCGCCTGAGCGGAGCCGTCCTGCCTTCGGCGGTCTTGGGATAAATGTGAGAAATCTCTTCGTCCCACTTATCGCACCAGACGCAACCGTCTTCCTCTGCCATGAGCAGATACGTCTCGGCATTCGCCGCAACCGGTGTCAGGGCGAAGAGAACAACGGTCAATGCCTTCAGCGAAATCAATCTGCGACTCCAATTGACGAACTCACAAACTTAATCATAATCTAATTTGTGAATATATCAAGGTGAGAATCAGAAAACTCCATGTTTGAGCTAACCTTTTTGGGCGTATTGCTGGCGGGATTCCTTTCATTTCTGTCACCGTGCATCCTCCCCATCGTTCCATTTTACCTGAGTTACCTGGCCGGAACAGGGATGAATCAGGTGCAGGCCGGTGGAGAGGTTTCCGGCGTTGTGCGTCTTCGTGCCTTCTGGGCGGCTTGTTGTTTTGCTCTGGGGGTGATCACTGTTTTTGTGGGACTTGGGGCAACCGCCACGACATTCGGGCAACTGGTGCGTGAATATTTCGATGTGCTTCGCTGGGTTGCCGCTGCGATCATAATTGCGATGGGGCTGCACTTTCTGGGAGTGATCCGCATCGGCATTTTGTATCGGCAACTCAGAGCCGACACGGATGACAACAAGAGCGTCGGACTGCTTGGGGCCTATGTTGTCGGCCTGGCCTTCGCCTTTGGCTGGACGCCTTGTGTCGGTCCGGTGCTTGCAACGATCCTGTTCACGGCGGCGGGGCAGGATACCGCCGGGCAGGGCGCAGCACTTCTTCTTGTTTACGGTCTGGGCATGACCTTGCCCTTCGTCGTAGCTGCCCTGTTCATCGGGCCATTCATGTCGGGAATGGCCCGGTTTCGCAAATATCTGGGAATCATCGAAAAGCTGATGGGGCTACTCCTGATCCTGTTCGGTGTGCTGATCGCGACAAATTCGATCAACATCATCGCCCAATGGATGCTGGAGAACGTGCCGTGGTTTAGTGCGATCGGATAATCAAGGAGGAATTGTCATGACACGACTGTTTGCCGTTTTGTGCGCACTGTTTTTCGCAGTCCAGGTCCATGCTGCCGAGATCGGAGACGACGGTTTGCACAAGGCGCCGTGGCTGCGCGACACATTCAAGGACCTTTCAGAGGATCTTGAAGAAGCGAACTCGGAAGGAAAGCGTTTGATGATTATCATCGAACAGCGCGGATGCATCTATTGCAAGAAGATGCATGAAGAGGTGTTCGTGGTGCCGGAGATCAAGGACTTCATCGAGGAAAACTTCTTTGTCGTTCAAATCAACATGTTTGGAGACGTCGAAGTAACGGATTTCGACGGAACGACACTTCCGGAAAAGGATATGGTCAAGCGCTGGGGCGCCCTGTTCACGCCCAGCATCTATTTCTTCCCCGAGGAAGTGGAAGACGGTGCCGTGGCGAACCAGGCCGCCGTTGCAAATATGCCGGGAGCCTTTGGTCGATGGACGACTTTCAACATGCTCAACTGGGTTGTCGAAAAGGGCTACGAGAGTGATGAGCCCTTTCAGAAGTACCATGCGCGCATGTTTGAAAACCAAAAAAAGTAAGGTTTTCCTGAGGGGTGAGACATATTCTTGTTAAAAATGCTGCAATTGCGAACAGATATAAAAATTCAATTAATTGAATTTGTTATTGCGTTTAACGGAATATGTGAAGTATTCTAATTCGCACGATCGACAAGAATCGTTCATGGGAGAGGGCATGAGACGCGCAATTGGACTGGCTGCAATCGCGGCCTTGGCATCATCGGCAGCACTTGCGGAAATTGTGGCACCGACAAAAGTCGCTCTGGTAGATGGGGTGGTTGAGGCGTCGCTTACCGGTCAGCCGGGTGATCCTGTTGAGGGTAGAAAGGTTTTCGCCAACCGCAAGCAGGGCAATTGCCTGGCCTGTCACACGAATTCCGATCTGTCTGAAGAGATTTTCCACGGTGAGGTTGGCCCGCCGATTGACGGCGTTGCCGATCGTTGGAGCGAAGGAGAGTTGCGGGCCATCGTGACAAACTCCAAGCAGGTTTTTGAAGGCACGATCATGCCCGCGTTTTACATCGACAGCGGATATGAGCGTCCTCTCGATGACTTCGCCGGCAAAAGCATCTTGTCTGCCCAGCAGGTTGAAGATGTGGTGGCGTATTTGATGACACTCAAGGAAGAGTGAAATTCCCAACTGGAGCACGACATGGAACTGACTAGGCGAAAAATCCTGGCGATTGGCTCTGGAACGTTGGCATTTGCCAGCTTGTCCGGACTGCCGGCCTTCGCAAATCTGACTGATGACGCAATTACGTCCCTTACAGGCGGCAAGGAGCTGGGCGAGGGCAAGATCTCTCTGACCGCACCTGAAATTGCGGAAAACGGCAACACGGTGCCGATTTCGATTGATGCACCGGGTGCCGTCTCCGTGACGCTGTTTGCCGATGGTAATCCCGTTCCGAACGTGGCGACGTTCAAGTTCGGGCCTTTGAGCGCATCTCGCAGCGCATCGACAAGAATTCGTTTGGCGTCGACGCAGAACGTCATCGCAATTGCACAGATGGAAGATGGCACCTTTCAGACGGCTTCTTCCAACGTGAAAGTAACAATCGGTGGCTGCGGCGGCTGAGTGACGAGACGAGGAGTTAGAACATGGCATCCGGTGTAAAGCCACGTGTCAAGGTCCCTAAAAAAGCATCAGCTGGCGAAACGATCACGATCAAGACATTGATCAGCCACAAGATGGAAAGTGGCCAGCGTAAGGACGACGACGGGAATGTTATCCCGCGCTCGATTATCAATCGTTTCACCGCAGACTTTAATGGTCAAAATGTCATTGATGTGACCCTGGAGCCTGCGATTTCAACCAATCCATACTTCCAGTTCGATGCGGTTGTACCTGAGTCAGGTGAGTTCAAGTTCACCTGGTACGATGATGATGGTTCAGTCTACGAGACTGCCAAGAAGATCAAGGTCTCCTGACCGGGAGAGTTGGTCTTAAGGAGGGAGGAACGAGAATGAACCTGAAGCTTTGGATAGCTTTGGCGGCGGGCACTTTGTCTACGGCTGCTCTTGCGCAAGATAGCAATACGCTGGTGATTGATGGCGAGACGCTCGTCACCGAAACGGCTGCGCCCGCGCACATGGAAAACCTGGACACCATCTACTCCGGATGGCGGTTCAGGTCAGGTGAAACCCAGGCATTGGAAGTCGATGATTTCGACAATCCGGCCTTTGTTTTTGTCGACCAGGGGCTGGACCTCTGGGAGGAGGTGGATGGTTCCGCCGGCAAGGCATGCGCATCCTGTCACGAGGGTGTCGAGGATTTTGCCGGACTTCGCGCCAAACTGCCAAGAGTTCAGGATGGAAAACTGGCGTCCATGGAGGACCTTGTAAACAGTTGCCGGACCGAACGCATGGGGGCTGAACCGTGGAAATGGTCCGGTGGCCAGATGACGGCCATGACAGCACTGATCGGATTGCAATCGCGGGGTATGCCCGTCGAGGTCAAGATCGACGGTGAAGCCGCACCCTTCTGGGAAAAAGGCAAGGAACTTTACTACACCCGTGTCGGGCAACTCGACATGTCTTGTTCCAACTGCCATGAGAACAACTATGGCGTGATGATCCGGGCTGACCATTTGTCCCAGGGACAGATCAACGGTTTCCCGACCTACCGGTTGAAGAATGCCAAACTGAATTCAGTCCACGGCCGCTTCAAGGGATGCATGAAGAACATTCGTGCCCAACCCTTCAAGGAAGGTGGAGAGGAATTCAAGGCTCTGGAACTCTACCTTGCTTCTCGTGGGCAGGGACTGTCGGTGGAAACGCCTTCTGTCCGAAACTGATGCATGGAAAGCCCGTCGCCTCATGGCCTCGGGCTTTTCGCCTCTATAAAATATTCAAATATTAGAATATATACCAAGGAGCTGATGGGAATATGATATCGCGGCGGGATTTTCTGCAGGTTGGTATGGCTGCCTCGGCAATTGTCGGGGCCTCCGGCTTTGGCAATTGGGCCCGCCTGGCGGCGCAACAATCGCTCACACAGGATCAACTTCTTGAATTTGAGACATTCGGAAATGTCTCGCTCATTCACGTCACGGACATCCATGCTCAGCTGAAACCAATATATTTCAGGGAGCCCTCAGAAAACATCGGTGTTGGAAGCAACAAAGGGGCCGTTCCCCACGTGACAGGTGCGAAGTTCCGCAGCCTTTACGGCATAGAGGATGGCAGCCCAAGTCATTACGCTTTGAGCTCCGGTGATTTTGCCTCCCTGGCAAGTGGCTACGGGCGGGTCGGCGGACTGGATCGCGTCGCCACCGTTATCAAGTCCATACGGGCTGACCGACCGGATGCCATTCTGCTGGATGGCGGGGACACGTGGCACGGGTCCTACACCTGTTACAAGACGGCGGGCCAGGACATGGTCAACGTCATGAATGCGCTGAACCCGGACGCCATGACGTTTCACTGGGAATTCACCCTTGGCAGCGACCGGGTAACCGAAATCGTGGAAAGCCTGCCATTTGCTGCGTTGGGACAGAACATCTTCGACACGGAGTGGGATGAGCCAACTGAGCTTTTCCCGCCCTATAAGATGTTCGAACGGGGCGGCACCAAGATCGCCGTCATCGGGCAGGCATTCCCGTATATGCCAATCGCAAATCCGGGATGGATGTTTCCGGAATATGCCTTTGGCATCCGGGATGAAAACATGCAGGCCATGGTGGACGAAGTCCGTGCGGCGGGAGCGGAATGCGTTGTCGTTCTGAGCCACAACGGCTTCGACGTCGACAAGAAAATGGCAACAGTCGTCAGCGGCATCGATGTCATATTGTCCGGTCACACGCATGACGCTCTTCCCGAACCCGTCCTTTCCGGAATGACGATCATCGTGCCGTCCGGATCCAACGGAAAATTTGTCAGCCGGGTCGATCTGGATGTCCACAATGGACAGTTGCTCGGATATCGGCACAAGCTCATTCCGGTGTTTTCCGACGTGATTGAACCGGACGCGGAAATGTCGGCTCTCATTGATGAGCAGCGTGCTCCCTATCTGGACGACATGACGGAAGTTGTTGGCAAGACCGACAGTCTTTTGTACCGGCGCGGAAACTTCAATGGCACCTGGGACGACCTTATCTGTGACGCTCTGATCTCGGAACGCGACGCGGAGATTGCTCTCAGTCCGGGCGTTCGCTGGGGGCCGTCATTGATCCCGGGGCAGGAGATCACGCGCGAAGATATCTTCAACGTGACATCCATGACTTACGGAAAAGCCTACCGCACTGAAATGACCGGTGAATTCCTCAAAGTTGTATTGGAAGACGTTGCCGACAACATCTTCAATCCGGACCCTTACTACCAGCAGGGCGGTGACATGGTGCGAACCGGTGGTCTTGGCTACCGCATCGACGTCACGCAACCTCAGGGCAGTCGAATTTCGAACATGACGCTTCTGAATGACGGGGAGGCCATCGATCCTTCCAGGTCCTACGTGATCGCAGGCTGGGCGAGCGTCAATGAAGATACTGAGGGGCCGCAAATCTGGGACGTGGTCGAAAACCATATTCGAAAACTCGGCACAGTGACGACGCAGGAAAACAACAGCGTTGAAGTGGTTGGCGCCTAGTCGAGACAGGGAATTCATTGAATGGACAGCAAGATGAAAACCTCCCGCAGGGCCTTCCTGAAAGGCAGCGTTGCGATTGCAGGCGGATCAGTTGCAGCATCGGCAGGCGCGATGGAGGCAGACCCTCTGATCACCGAAGTGCAGGATTGGGCGACCGCAACTGGTGTCGGTGTGGATGAAACGCCTTACGGCCTGCCGATCAGTTTTGAAAAGGATGTTGTACGTCGAAATGTAGAATGGTTGACGGCCTCGCCGATTTCTTCGATCAATTTCACACCAATCCATGCGCTTGACGGCACTATTACGCCGCAAGGCTGCGCATTTGAACGTCATCACTCGGGGGCGATCGAGCTGCGCAAGGAAGACTTCCGGCTGATGATCAACGGCCTAGTCGATAAGCCGCTGGTTTTCAGCTACCAGGATCTGGAGCGGTTCCCGAGGGAGAACCACGTCTACTTTTGTGAATGCGCAGCCAACACCGGCATGGAATGGGCGGGTGCCCAGTTGAATGGAGCGCAGTTCACGCACGGCATGATCCATAACATGGAATATTCCGGCGTCCCGCTTCGCACGCTGTTGACGGAGGCGGGTCTTGGCGCGGCGGGGGACCTGAAAGACAAGTGGGTTTATGTCGAGGGTGCCGATGCCTCGTCCAATGGTCGTTCCATCCCGATGGAAAAAGCGCTGGACGATGTCCTAGTTGCGTTCAAGGCAAATGGCGAAGCCCTGCGTATGGAACATGGCTACCCCGTCCGGCTTGTCGTGCCGGGCTGGGAAGGAAACATGTGGATCAAGTGGCTGCGCCGGATCGAGGTAGCCGATGCAGCCGTCGAAAGCCGCGAAGAGACATCCAAATACACCGATGTCTATGAAGACGGGACCGCACGCAAGTGGACATGGGTTATGGACGCAAAGTCCGTAATAACCTCGCCCAGTCCGCAAATGCCAATCAACCACTCGCGCGGCCCCATGGTTGTTTCGGGGCTCGCCTGGTCCGGTCACGGCAAGATTACGCGTGTGGATGTTTCGAAAGACGGCGGCATTACCTGGGAAAAAGCTCGCCTCGGACGGCAAGGCGATTCCAAGGCCCTGACACGCTTCTACCTCGACACTGAATGGAACGGCGAACCTATGTTGCTGCAATCCCGGGCAATGGACGAGACAGGCTACGTTCAACCGACCAAGCAGCAGCTGCGGGAGTCCCGGGGCGAAAACTCGGTTTATCACAACAACTGCATCCAGACCTGGTTCGTGGATGAAAATGGGGTCGTCGAGAATGTCGAAGTCTCTTAACCAGATCGTTCTTCCTGTCGCAGGCGGCACAGCGCTGGCTTTGTCGGTTGCGTTGGTCGTTGCGAACCTGGACTACGGGCAGAACAAGATTTCGTCTCTGGAACAACGCGTTGAACAGGCCACCCTTCAGGCTGAGGCAGCTGGCAGGAAAGCAAGTGAGGAAGCCGCGGTTGTAGCCGATCTGCAAGCGAAAATAGCCGACCTTCAGGCGTTCGCGAAGGAGACTGCGGCGCGCGGCACGGATCTGACGGAAAAAGCGCCGAAAAAGGACACGGGCTACGGGCTCGGCCGCGAGGCCCTTATCGCGGAAATTGCCGCCTGGGATGTTGATGTGCTTCCGGACGGGCGTGGTCTGCCGGCAGGGCGCGGCGATGTCTTCACCGGTGAAGAAGTCTTTGCCGACAAATGCGCCTCCTGTCACGGGGACTTTGCAGAAGGGGTCGATAATTGGCCGGTTCTTGCAGGCGGTTTCGATACGCTTGCAGACAAGGATCCCGTGAAGACTGTAGGGTCATATTGGCCCTATCTCTCCACCGTTTGGGACTACGTTCACCGTTCCATGCCGTTTGGTGAGGCGCAAACCCTTACAGCGGACGAAACCTACGCAATCGTGGCGTATATTCTGTATTCCAACGATCTGGTCGACGACGACTTTGAACTCAGTCACGAGAATTTCTCGAGCTTTGACATGTATAACAAGGACGGGTTCGTGGTCGACGATCGTCCGGATCGCGAATATGCACGCTGGAGCACCGAGCCTTGCATGGAAAACTGCAAGCCCTCGGTCGAGATCACCATGCGAGCTACGTTCTTGAATGTGACGCCGGAAGAAGGCGACGAAACCCTCATGAACCACGCAGCGGTTGAGGATGCACCGACATTCGTCGCCAACACGGCAACGACCGATAGTGGAGGCGATAAAGAGGTTCCGGACACCGCGCCATTGGCAGCAGATCCGGCACTCGTTGCGGCAGGTGAGAAAGTCTTCAAGAAGTGCAAAGCCTGCCATGCAGTCGGGGATGGAGCCAAGAACAAGTCCGGCCCGCAGCTCAACGGCCTGATGGGCCGCATGATGGGGTCGGTCGACGGGTTCAAGTATTCAAAGGCATTCAAGGCCGCCATGGAGGAAGGGCGCGTCTGGAATGAGGTGGAACTCACTGCCTTTCTTGCCAAGCCCAAGGCTTACATGAAGGGTACGAAGATGTCCTTCGCCGGCATTCGCAAGGACCAGGACCTCACGGCCGTCATTGAGTTTCTCAGGACGACGAGCGAATAATTCGCTCGTCAAACAGATGAATCATTGAAAACGGGTCCGCTGAATGAGATCCGGAGAGTGACAATGACTTGAGGGAGGACATTATGAAGCGATTCATTGCGATGGTGCTTGCGATCACCTTCACATTTTGGGGATTGGCGGCGATCGCCCAGGACAGCCTTGCCGATCACAAGCTCGCCCTTCAAATCAGCGACAACAATCCGCAGAAGATGAACACGGTTCTGAACGTGGCAGCAAATGTAACGCGTCACTACGAAAGTCAGGGCAAGACGGTCGACATCCGTATCGTCGCCTTCAATGCCGGATTGCACATGTTGCGCGAGGATACCTCGCCGGTTCTTGGCCGCCTCAAGTCGTTTGGCGACTCAATGCCGAACGTGACCTTTGCCGCTTGTGGCAACACGATTTCCGGGATGACCAAGAAGGAAGGCAAGGAACCTCCGATCGTGACAATCGCGGAACACGTGCCGGCAGGTGTTGTTGATCTGATGACCCTGAACGAGGCCGGGTGGACCGTTATTCACCCCTAGTCTTCCAGTTAAAAAGGAACGGAACGATGAAACGCTTCTTGTTTGCCCTTGGTCTTCTGGCCAGCCCCGCGCTCGCAGAACCGGCAATGGTGACATTCGCCGTCGAAAGTGCGATCGTGGATAAGGGGCTGGTCATCGACTATGTCAGCCATGTCGGCGAGATGCTCAATCGCACCGGTGCAGATGTTGGAAGCGGCAAGACGATATTTGAAAATGCCGATATTTTCCTGTTCTGCTCGGCCGTCATTTCAAGGGAAGTGATGGAAGCCGACCCGATGAATATCGAACATTGTCCCTATGGCATATTCGTCACCGAAACCACAGACGGGGTGATGATCGGTCACCGGCAATATCCCGATGGAGCAATGCAGAAAGTGGATGCTCTCCTGCGAGAGATCGTTTCAGAGGCATCTGCAAACTGATGATGAATTACCAGGAGCACTTCAGAACTGAGCTGGATGCGCTGCGCGAGGAAGGCAACTACCGCACATTTGCAGAGCTGGAACGCCATTGCGGACACTTCCCCAATGCGACATGCCACAACGGGCCGGGCGAAGTGACAATCTGGTGTTCCAACGACTACCTGGGCATGGGCCAGCATCCGCAGGTGTTGACTGCCATGCATGAAGCTCTCGACCGATGCGGTGCCGGAGCCGGCGGCACCCGCAACATATCCGGCAACACGCACGATCACGCGATGCTGGAGGCAGAGCTTGCCGATCTCCACAACAAGGACGCGGCGCTTTTGTTTACCTCCGGCTATGTTGCCAACTGGGCCGCGCTCGGCACGCTTGCGTCGCGAATTCCGGATTGTGTCGTGCTGTCGGACGCCCTGAATCACGCATCAATGATCGAAGGCATTCGCCACAGTCGCGCCCAGAAGGTCATCTGGAAGCACAATGACCTGGACGATCTGGAAACCAGGCTTGCCCAGTTGCCTGCAGAGCAACCCAAACTCATCGCGTTCGAGAGCGTTTACTCCATGGATGGCGATATCGCGCCGATCGCCGGGATCTGTGACCTGGCGGACCGGTACGGCGCCATGACCTATCTCGACGAGGTCCACGCAGTCGGTCTTTACGGACCTCGCGGGGCGGGAATAGCCGAGAGTGAAGGCGTCATGGACCGTGTGACGGTGATCGAAGGCACGCTTGGAAAGGCCGTTGGTGTTGTTGGTGGCTACATCGCGGCCTCGGCTGATCTGTGCGATTTCGTTCGCTCGTTTTCAAGTGGATTCATTTTTACCACCGCCTTGCCGCCATCGGTTGCCGCAGGTGCAGCAGCCTCGATAAGGCATCTGAAAAGCAGCAATGTTG
The DNA here is from genome assembly GCF_025698965.1 of Roseibium sp. GTDB lineage: Bacteria > Pseudomonadota > Alphaproteobacteria > Rhizobiales > Stappiaceae > Roseibium. The sequence goes on along the minus strand of NZ_JAILWL010000064.1, from coordinate 5,616 downwards.
AACGTTGCCGGCAACAAGCCAATGTCGCGGAGGTGAGACGACGTCTCGACGCGATTGGATTGCCTCATATGGACAACCCAAGTCACATCATTCCGGTGATGGTTGGAGACCCGGTGAAGTGCAAGTTCATCTCGAATATTCTTCTGAAAGATTACGGCATCTATATCCAGCCGATCAATTATCCGACCGTCCCGAAAGGAACCGAAAGACTGCGCATTACGCCGTCACCGGTTCATTCGGAAGCTGACATTGACCATCTGGTATCCGCCCTGGAAGTGCTGTGGACCAGATGCGAGTTGGCGCGCAGACCGGTCGCGGCATAAGCCGGCGGGTTACTCGAACTCCATCTGCTCATAGACGCGCCCTGCATTTTTGGTGGCCAGTTCCTCGAAAGTGTCGAGATGCGCGTAAGGGGATTGGTCCACGTAATAAGCGTCCGCGAGGTCGCCGCCTTCTTCCAGATGCTGCCCGATCTTGCCGCGCAGATAGCTCAGGTAGCCATGCGTGTATCGGCGCACTTGTGCCATGTTTGTCGGGTGACCGTGCCCCGGAATGACATAGGTCGCATTTAACGCTTCAAAGCCTGTTTCCCAGGTTTCCAGCCAGTCTGCAACGATGGTGTCTTCGAAAATCGGCAGCATGCGTTCGTGGAAGGCCATGTCGCCCGCAATTACCAGGCCCAGTTCCGGCAGCCAGACCTGGGTGTCTCCGGGACCGTGCGCAGGACCCAGATGCAGGACCTCGATACGGACGTCACCCATCTCGATGACCTTTTTGTCCTCGAAGGTTTCCGTTGGTGGGGCGACAAATGTGCCATCGGCCTTGTCACGGTTGTATCGTTTCATACCCTCAAGGATCTGCCGGCCGCGTTCTTCGATTTCATGAGCAGCGTCGATATGCGCAAGGATCGGCACGCCTTGTTCTGCCCAGTATGAATTGCCCAGCATCGCGTGACCCTGGCCGTTCTCGTCAATGACGAGCTTCACCGGTTGATCCGTGACAGCCTTGATTTCGTCGTGCAGTGCCTTGGCAAGAATGTATGCGGCCCCGCCGTTGATAACGATCACGCCGTCGCCCGTGATGATGAAGCTCAAGTTGTTGTTGTGGCCGGAATTCTCATAGGTGGGGGGAGCGGTGGCGCCGATGGCAGACCAGATGTTCGGGATTACCTCGACCGGCTTTGAATAGAGCGCGGAGCCTGGATATTGATCCGCAATGTCCTCACTCGCGTGAGCCGAAGCGGCAAGGAAAACTGAAAGAAGCAGTCCAGCAGTGCGCATCATGTGTTCTCCGGAATGAAGCGATATCCTTCGGATGAGGTTTCCACGTACCCAATTCCACCTCCGGGCAAATGAAATCCCGCGATCTTGACGCCGTCGGCGATGATGCGGTCGAACAGGTTCACTCGCGTTGCCGCGGCCAATTCGGCATTCTGATCTGATCCGCTCAGCCAGTCCGGCCGCAGAAAGGCGACGTGATGGTTGCCAATGGCGTCTCCGAGGACCATCGCGGCTTCGGAACCGTTGCGGACTTCGAAGCTCATGTGTCCGGGAGTATGACCAGGTGTTGAAACTGCCTGGATACCGGGAAGGATCTCCTGATCGTTATCGAAAAACTCAACCAGACCCTCGATTGCCTCCAGTCGACGTTTGGCACCGACCGCCATCGCCGCGCGCGCTTCTCCGATGGTATTTACGGTCTCCGGATTCCACCAGTAATCCCATTCACCTCGGCCGATCATGTAGATCGCATCGGAAAACAGCGGCTCGTCGAATTCGTCCAGCAGCCCCCAGATGTGATCAGGGTGGGCATGGGTGAAGACCACATGAGAGACGTCTTCCGGGGCAACGTTCACCTGGTCCAGACCTTCCAGCAACTTTCCGGCCGAGGGTTGAAAGTCGGGCCCGGAGCCAACATCGAACAGAACGGTTTTTTCGGCGTCCCGATAAAGCGACACGTTGCAGTCCGGTGTGATGGTCTTTTGCGATACACCGGCTTTTTTCAACAAGGGTGCCAGTTCGTCCTGTGGCATAGGTTCGAAAATGAAACTTCCCGGAAGCGTCAAGTTCCCATCACTGATTGTCGTGAGGGTGCCTTCGCCGATGGCAAGCTCAGCCATTGCAAATCGCCCGAATGGTGCAATGAAAGGCAGGGCGGCGCAACCTGAAAGGAAGGTGCGGCGGGACAGCGACATGACACATCCTCATATTAAATTCTAATATTAGAATATGTATTAATTTGACGAACCACGCAAGGCTGTTTGCTGATGGATGGTTTGGTATTTCGGGGGGAATTCACATGAGTGAGAGCGAAGAGGGACATAGGCCACTTTGGTGGCGACCTGGTCACCTCGAGCTTCGGAGCAAGGTGACCAGGGAACGAAATGAACGCTGAACAAGTAATTTGCGGGCTGCAACTAATTCGTGCCGGGTTGCGCTCTAGCCCAACTCTGCATCACGTCACTTTATGTCGTGGTGGGTGCCATCGCAGAACGGCTTGTTCCTTGAGGCTCCGCATCGACAAAGAACGTATTTGTCGGCGCACATTCCTTCCGCGGTATGTGATGACGCCAGCGGTATTCCAATAACCCGATAAGGCCCGTCTTTTTCGATGCTGATGCCTGCCTCTCCTTCGATTTCATGTTGCGGAGAGTTCCCATGCAAACTGTAGGACAGCGCACCGGAAGGACAGATCCTCACGGTGGAGATAATTTCATCCACTTGCCCGGCATCGGGATCGATCCAGGGTTTCCGGGACGGATCGAAAACCGATTTCAGATGCTTGCCGCATTCCCCCGCATGGGAGCAAAGCAGCCGATTATAGTGGACGGTTATGTCCTTGCCTTCATATGCCTTCAGCTCATCCGGGCTGCGATCCTCGGAAAGACTGCTATCAAAGCCGATATCGTTGTGAGAACCGTCGCAATAGGGTTTGCGTTTCGATGCGCCACATCGGCACAGCGCCACTATGGATTTCGTGTCGAGCGGTTCGCCGTCCGCATCCAGAAGCCGGTCGAGATTCTTGGCCACAAGCGGGCCCCCATCGCGCTCCTCGATGACAGGTTTGACGGTTTTGCTTTCCACACCCTCTTTGTGCCCGCCGATACGTCCGGTCATGGTCAGGCCGTCACGGATGTTCAGCCCCATCAGAACGAGGTTCGTAGCGCCTGCAATCAGCTCCAGACCCTGCACCAGATAGAACCCGGTATCGAATTCGCCGGCCGTGGCTTTGGACGCCAGATAAAATGCTGCCGGCACCAGTATCAAAAGCCCGTTTGCCGCGATGAATGGCATGCGCTTTTTCTTGGCCACTGCCTTGGCATCGGTCCGCTTCCCACCGAGGGACATGCCGGAGCCGCCCGCGATCGCGATGGCGGGGATGAGGATGAACAATCCCCTCAGGATCATGGATTTCACCGCGGCAACTGTCTCGTAGGATGCAAACAGTTCAACAACAATGGTGGACGTCCAGAAAGTGAGGATTGTCAGAAAAGCGACGACACCCGCGATTGCGTGTATTTTGAGCTTCATTGAAGGTGTCCCGAATTCAGGTTGTGCAGCAATTGGAAACCGCAATTTTTTCAAAGAGATGCGGATATGCGACTGCACTTGAGGGATAGTGGCTGAGCGTATTTTGAAACTCGGGGTTTGTGAAAGCAGCGCTGAAATCCGCAACCGAATCCCAGATCGCATAATTCAGATACATACTGCTTTCGCCGACAGCCTTGTGGAGTTGAGTGCTGATATAGCCCTTCTGCTTCTTCAACCAGAGAGCATCGTTCTGCCAGGCTTCAATGAGGTCGTCTTGTTGGTCCGGCTCCACGGTGAATACGTTGACTAAAACAACCGGTCCAGCTTCAACACCAAACTGCTGTTGTATCGGAAACAATGGGTCCAGGGGTTTGATGTTCACCATCTTGCTCTTGCCTTGTGTGTTCACGTTAATTGGTGTCATGTTGTCAATTGGTAGCAGGTTGAGGCTATTTTGACAATATATTGTCAAATGTGACTGAGGACGGGTATGTCAAAAGAGAAGTGGACTGAAGCAGGTGAAGCGGTGACTGCACTGATATTGGACATTTTTCGGCTGAACAGTCGGTTGCTTCTGACCGGCGACCGGCTTGTGGCCGATCTCGGCCTGACTAGTGCGCGTTGGCAGGTTCTTGGATCGATTGCCTATGCAGAGCAGCCTCAGACGGTGGCATGGCATGCGCGGAGCATGGGACATCACCGGCAAGGCATTCAACGCATCGTCAACGAGTTGAAGGCTGAGGAGATCATTGAGTTCAAAGCCAATCCGCAACACAAAAGGGCGCACTTGGTTCTACTGACACCCAAAGGCCAGGATCTGTTTGACGCCGCCATCGAGAGACAAATCCCATGGGTGAATGCTCTCTCCAGCGACGTTAAGCCCGCTGACCTGGAAGCAACAAGAAGAGTGGTCCACCAGTTGAAAACGCGCCTCGAACAGGATTGAGTTTTTCCTTGGATTTCTGATTGGGGTTCCGGGCTAACCTTCTGACCGAGGCCGCGCTTGTTCCTCGGTGACGGGAGTTCACACTCACAAACAATTCCTCTGCAGACATTGGTTTGGGTACCGCACAAGGCAGCCAACGGTGAAATGCCGTTTAGGTGGATTGGTGTCTGACTGCGGCTTCGAACATATCGCCGCGCAATTTCCCGTCGGTTCAGTTTCATCACCACGACGATTTCCGACACGCCGACTTGGAAACTGAGAAGGCGAACTCAAGCCGGGCCAGGCGAAATTTGGCAGTCATGGTCTTGAGCGTTGGGAATGCCACAAACAAGGCAGGTAAACTGAACTGTCAGCCAATCGAATATGCTTGACCTCAGAGCACACGAAGCGCTGCGCGCAATCGAAAGCGCTTGAAGGCTATGTCTGCGAGCTGGACTGTCACAAAAAAAGTGAGCTTATCGAGAGATAGCTGACATTTCATTCCGGAGACATGGTTTACACATTTCGCATTTGGGGGAGCCCGAATGCCTTGGAAAGAGTGTAGGCCAATGGATGAACGCCTTCGTTTCGTTGCCCGTCTTCTTGAAGGTGAGAAGATGGCGCCTGTGTGCCGGGAATTCGGCATTTCGCGCGTCACGGGCTACAAGATTTTTGAGCGGTATAAGGAATGTGGCCTGGACGGCCTGAATGACCGGAGCCGGCGCCCCTATCGTCAGGCCAACAAGCTGCCTTTTCAGATCGAGCGCAGCATCCTGGGTCTCAAGCGCGAATACCCTTCCTGGGGCGCGCCGAAGATCCGCGACAAGCTGATCCGGCAATATCCGATGCTCAAGGCTCCGGCGATCAGCACGGTACATGCCGTGTTGGATCGTCACGGTTTGGTCCAGCGCCGCAAACGCCGCCGCTACAAAGCCCGGGGAACCGAACTTCGTGACACCCAGGAGGCGAACGGTCTGTGGTGCGCCGATTACAAGGGCGAGTTCAAACTTGGCAACCGGCAATATTGTTATCCCCTGACCATCACCGACTACCGGTCGCGCTATCTGTTGGCCTGCGAAGGGTTGACCTGTACCAAATCAGACTTCGCCTTCTCCGTTTTTGAGCGTGTCTTCAAGGAGTTCGGCCTTCCTGCCGCCATTC
>NZ_JAILWL010000639.1 GCF_025698965.1 Roseibium sp. | reverse complement strand
GCGACCTTGCGCTTGCCTATTCTCCCGGTGTTGCAGCTCCCTGTCTTGAAATTGCCGAAGAGCCGCAAAAGGCAGCTGATTATACATCCCGTGGTAATCTGGTCGCAGTGATATCCAACGGAACGGCTGTACTGGGGCTTGGCAATATCGGTCCGCTCGCTTCCAAGCCAGTGATGGAAGGCAAGGCGGTCCTCTTCAAGAAGTTTGCCGGTATCGACGTTTTCGATATCGAAGTGGCGGAGACCAATGTCGACAAGTTTGTTGACGCTGTTTCGGTTCTGGAACCGACGTTTGGCGGTATCAATCTGGAGGATATCAAGGCACCCGAATGTTTCATGATCGAAGGCAAGCTTCGGGAAAAAATGAACATTCCGGTTTTCCATGACGACCAGCACGGGACCGCAATTATTGTCGGTGCTGCGGTGCGCAATGGTCTTTATCTGGCCGGCAAGAAAATCGAGGAAGCCAAGATTGTTGCCTCCGGGGCGGGAGCGGCATCGCTAGCCTGTCTCAACATGCTGGTGTCTCTTGGTGCAAAACACGAAAACATCTGGGTCACCGATATCGAGGGTGTCGTCTATGAAGGCCGCGAAGCGCTCATGGACGAATGGAAGGCTGTTTTTGCGCAGGACACCGACAAGCGCACACTGGATGAAGTAATCGAGGATGCGGATGTCTTCCTCGGCCTGTCGGCCGCCGGTGTCCTCAAACCATCTATGGTCGAGAAAATGGGGCAAGGCCCGTTGATCCTTGCATTGGCCAATCCCAATCCGGAGATCATGCCGGAAGAAGCCCTGGCGGTTCGCGACGATGTGGTCATGTGCACCGGCAGATCCGACTATCCGAACCAGGTGAACAACGTCCTGTGTTTCCCGTTCATCTTCCGCGGTGCGCTTGATGTCGGCGCGACGACGATCAACGAGGAGATGAAACGGGCGGCAGTCGAAGCTATTGCAGGTCTCGCCCAGGAAGAACCATCCGATGTTGCCGCGCGGGCTTATGGCGGCAAGACCGAAACCTTCGGTCCGAATTATCTGATCCCGTCACCGTTTGATCAGCGTCTGATCCTGCGCATCGCACCGGCAGTCGCCAAGGCGGCGATGGAGTCCGGCGTTGCGACGCGTCCGATTGAGGACTTTGACGCTTATTATGATCGTCTGAACCGCTTCGTGTTCCGCTCCGGTCTGATCATGAAGCCGATCATTCAAAACGCGAGCAAGGATCCGCAACGGATCATTTATGCGGAGGGCGAGGACGAGCGCGTGTTGCGGGCAGCTCAAGTGTTGATCGAGGACAATATCGCCAAGCCGATCCTGGTCGGTCGCCCGGATGTACTTCAAACACGCTGTGAACGCTTCGGCCTGAAGATCCGTCCGGATGTCGATTTTGAGTATGTGAACCCGCAGGACGATCCGCGCTACCGTGATTATGTTGACGAGTATTTCGAGTGCGTTGGCCGCAAGGGCCTGCCGCCGGACGCGGCCAGAACGGTTGTCCGGACCAACTCAACCGTCATCTCCGCCCTGGCTGTCCGCAGGGGCGATGCGGATGCGGTCATATGTGGACTTGAAGGGCGCTTCATCCGGCATCACCGTGATATCAAACAGGTAATTGGTATCTGTGACACGGCGCATGATCTTTCAGCCCTGTCGCTTCTCATTAACAGTCAGGGCGCCATGTTCCTGTCCGATACCTTTGTGACGGAAGACCCGACGGCGGAAGAAATTGCGGAGATGGCGATTCTCGCAGCCAATGAAATTCGGCGCTTCGGGATCGAACCGAAAATTGCGCTTTTGTCGATGTCGAATTTCGGCTCCCGGGACACGGCATCCTCCCGCAAGATGCGTCAGGCGCTGGACTTGATCTGGGAGCGTCATCCGGAGCTCGAAGCTGATGGTGAAATGCACGGCGATTCGGCCCTGAGCACCGCCTTGCGCGAAAGGGTGATGCCGAACAGCAGACTGAAAGGGGAGGCCAATCTGCTGCTGTTCCCGAACCTGGACTCGGCCAACATCGCTCACAACCTTCTGAAAGTGGCAACGCAGGCGCTGCATGTCGGTCCCATCCTGCTGGGCGCAGCCAAACCGGCGCATATTCTGACACCGTCCGTGACTTCCCGCGGTGTGGTCAACATGTCGGCCCTGGCAAGTGTGCAGGCCCAGACCCATTCGGAAAAGTAGCTGCTTCAATTTGCGCCTTCTTATTGACGGCACGGGCCGGTAGACCGGTCCGTGCCTTTCTTCAATTCAACGTTCCGGATGACCAAAGTGAAAACGCCCGCAGAATGCGTCAGTAAAGAAGATATCCGATCCGCCATCGATGCCCTGGATGAGGAACTTCTTGCGATCTTTGCCCGTCGGCAAGGATATGTCCGACGGATGGCAGAGCTGAAACAACATCCGGACGAAGCCTTTGACGGCGAGCGCATTGAAACCATGGTTGCCGCAATCAAGGGCCGGGCAGAAGAGCTTGGGCTCGAAGGTGAACAGGTCGACGAAGTCTGGCGGACGCTGATCGCCTGGAATGTTGCCTGGGAAGAACGGACGATCGCCGCACGGCTTGAGGCCGGAGAGCCGGGCCGGCAAAACACGCCAGATTGATAATTTTTAACGTGTTCGCCGCTGTCAGAGGGCGCAAAGGTTCCTACCTAAGGGAAAAGGTCGCTTTGTAGTCTCGGGATGGAGCCGTTGATGACATTCAGGAAATTCACCGTTTCAACGATAATGGCGGCCGCGGTCTCCGCGGTGTTTGTGGTTTCCGGGCCGGCAAATGCGCAGTCCGCTGTCAAGCCGGAGACAGTTGCCGGTGACCTGTCCTATCCCTGGGCGGTCGCGTTTCTGCCACAGGGCGGTTACCTCGTCACCGAACGGGATGGCTTGCTTAAATTCGTTTCTGAAGAAGGTGGCCAGAGCGTCGT
>NZ_JAILWL010000638.1 GCF_025698965.1 Roseibium sp. | reverse complement strand
TCTTCGTCGTTATGAACTTCAAGCAGGACGTCCATTCCGAGGTCGAAAGCTGCATCTTCAAGGGCTTTTGCGGTGTCATCCTCAACGGCTGCCAGAATGATTAAGATGCAGTCAGCCCCCCATGCCCGTGCCTCAAACACCTGATAGGGGTCGTAGAGAAAGTCCTTACGCAATGCCGGCAGGGAAACCGCGTCTCGCGCGGTTGTCAGAAATTCAGGTCTCCCCTGGAACGAGGGCGTGTCGGTCAAAATGGAAAGACAGGTTGCACCACCTTGTTCATAGGCTTTGGCGAGCTGCGGCGGGTCAAAATCTTCCCTGATCAGACCCTTGGAGGGGCTCGCCTTCTTGATTTCAGCAATGAGAGCGTACTCACCGGCTGTGTTTTTTGATTTGATCGCATTCAGAAATCCGCGCGGAGCGGAGACATCGCGGATTTGAGCCTTCAGTTCCACCACAGACGTGGTGCTTTTGGCGGCGGCGATTTCGTCGCGTTTGTAGGCTTCTATTTTCTGTAAGATGTCAGCCATTTGATTATCCGTTCGATGCGGCGACCAGTTTTTCCAAAGTGCTGGCAGCGGTGCCGTTGTCAATTGCCATCGCCGCCATTTCGACGCCGTCTTTCAGGTTGGATACCTTGTCAGCGACCAGCAGAGATGCCGCTGAGTTGAAGAGAACGATATCACGATAGGCGTTTTTCTCTCCTGCCAGTACTTCCTGAAGTGCCTTGGCATTTTCAGAGGGCTGTCCACCTTTGAGGTCTTCCGCTCTCGCAATTGGCAAGCCTACGTCAGATGGCGAGATCTCGAAGGATCGCACTTCGCCGTCCCTGAGTTCGCTCACATAGGTCGGACCGGTCGTAGTGATTTCGTCCATGCCGTCAGAACCATGAGCGACCCAGGCTTTTTCGGAGCCGAGTTCTTTGAGTGAGTGAGCGACTGGTTCGACCCATTTTTTCGCAAACACGCCAACCATCTGGCGTTTGACACCTGCCGGATTCGAAAGTGGACCGAGCAAATTGAAGATTGTGCGCGTCCCGAGTTCCATGCGGGTTGGTCCCACATGCTTCATTGCTGCGTGGTGGAGTGGTGCAAACATGAAGCCGATTCCGGCGGTGCGGATGCAATCTGAGATTTTCTCAGGTGATATATCAATATCGACGCCGAGTTGAGCGAGTGCTTCTGCCGCCCCGGATTTTGACGACAACGACCGGTTTCCATGTTTGGCGACAGGAACGCCACACCCGGCAACGACGAGCGCCGTGCAGGTTGAGATATTGTAGCTGCCAGAGTTGTCTCCGCCGGTGCCGACAATATCCATGGCATCGGTCGGAGCGTCGACAGGCAGCATTTTTGCACGCATTGTTGCGACGGCACCTGTGACTTCGGCGATGCTTTCGCCGCGCACTCTCAATGCCATGAGGAAACCGCCCAACTGAGAGGGGGTTGCGGATCCGGACAGGATCACGTCAAAAGCTTCCCGCGCTTCGGCCGGGCTCAAAGCGTGACCATCGGCAACTTTGGCGATGATGTCTTTGAACGTGCTCATGTCAGTATTCCACCTGTCTAGGAATCAATTTTGATTCAATCCGATGATCTGTGCGACACCGGCCTGGTTGATCTCCACGCCAGCCTTGTTTTCGCGGTCGGTTATGAACTGACCAAGCAGGGAATCCTGAAGCTGTTGCGACAACTGGTCTCCAAGGGCGGAAACTTCGGGAGCCGAAATATCGAATTCGGGCGTCGAAGTCGTCGTAACCTTCAATACCAGGCGGTCGTTGCCGTTGGCCGCAGCAGTTGTTGCGCTGGAGCCGACTGGGCCACCAAACACCGCTGAAACGGCTTCCGCGCCCAGATCACCCGATGGGGTGTTCCGTGTAAGGCCGTCGGCTGTCTGGACTTCAAGACCCTTTTCAGCCGCCAGTGCGATGAACGGTGTTCCGCTTTCCGCTTTGGCAAGAAGGTCTGCGGCGGTATCCGTGAGGCGGTTGGAAAGTTCATCTGATTTCCAGGCGGTGACAACGTTGTCTTTGACTTCGTCGAGACTGCGGTCGCGTGAGGGAATGACCTTGGCAACATCGTACCAGAGGAAACCACGGTCACCGAGCTGGAGAACATCATTCTCAATACCGATATCACTATCGAAGGTTCCGGCAACAAGGCCTTCTGCTTCCGGCAACTCTGCATCGGCTCCTGCAGTTGTTTTTCCGGATGCATCGAACGCTTCCGGGCTGACCACAGGCAATGAGAACCTGTCGCCCACTTCATCGAGAAGGGCTCCGCCAGCGCGGGCATCTTCAATTTCGTCCAGGAGATCCAGAATCTCGCGTTCCGCCTGTTCCTTGGCAAGTTCCTGAACGATACCCTCCTTGACCTCCTCGAAAGGTTGGGTGCTTTCGGGGAGAATTTCCTCAATATTCAGGATGACCGTGGAAAAGCGGCCTTCGACAGCGTCACTGCTTGCGCCGCTTTCCAGTGAGAATGCTACATCGCCAAGGGTTTCATCGAGAAAGTCGCTTTTGCTCATTACTCCGAGCGCTACGTCGTTGTTGCCGAGATTGCGTTCTGACATGAGTTGCTCAAAGGTTTTGCCGTCATGCAGTTCAGCAGCGGCTTCCTCGGCGGCTTCCTTCGACTGGAAAGACATTTGGCGAATCTTGCGACGTTCAGGCTGGTAGAAGTCGTCGGCACGACGCTCGTATTCTGAGCGCGCGTCTTCTTCATTGACATCTTCAGGTCGAGCGAGTGTGTCAGGTGTCAGTGCCACATACTTGATTTCGCGGAATTCCGGCGCCCGGAAATTGTCCTTCTTTTCCTCAAAATAGCTGCTCAGCGCATCGGTTGAGGGGTCTTCAATCTCTCCGATCGTATCGGTGGAAATCAGAAGATACTCCACCCCCCGGGTTTCGCGCTGATAGGCATCCAGTGCTTCAA
>NZ_JAILWL010000637.1 GCF_025698965.1 Roseibium sp. | reverse complement strand
GCCGTTCCATTCCAACTGTCTGGCGTAACAGGCGTATCGGGTGTGTCCGGCGTATCAGGTTCATCCGGTGTGTCAGGTTCATCGGGCGTATCCGGTTCGTCCGGGGTATCGGGCGTGCCCGAACCATCCCCGATCAACGCGAAGATTTCCGCAGCAGCACCTGTATCGAGCACGGTAAAATTGGCTTCGCTCAAATCCGCCAGCTGAACTCCCGCCAGCGTAGTTGACTGATTGTTGGAAGGAACCGTAAAAACCACACCCGCATCGGTTTGCGTCACTTCCAGGTCCGCCGCTCCGATCCAGTCGACAAAGATCGTGTCGGTCGACGGATTGAAATCCTGTACGACCTCATTTTCACCCCAGCTCCAGGTGATGACCACATCCGCGGTGGTTTCATCGACACCTGCCGTTCCGTTGCCCGCATCGCTATCGGGAGTGCCGCCCGGATCCCCGGTCCCCGGCGTTCCGTCCCCTGGGGTTCCAAGTCCCTCGTCTCCGGTAAGCCTGTCTTCGTAGAATGCGATCATTTCGGCAATCGATGGAGAATCGAAGCCACCGAACTGATCGATATATTGAAGGATCGATGTGCCGTATTCATCGGTGCTGACCGCACCGCTTTGCAGCAGGGTTGCGGTACCCCACGCACCGCGCAAGTGCGCAGCAGCAAGAATTCCAGTGAGCGTCAATTCAACTGTGACCGTCTCACCATTTTGAACATAGCTGGCGGTCTGACCGACAAAATCGCTTAAGGACTGGCCACTTCCGGCCAATTGCGTCTCCAGAACCTGAAGATTGTATCCGAAGGCTTCCTGGATCGCGACGGTTTGCGCTTCCTTCGTCTGAAACTCTTCAAACGAGTCCACACCGTTCTTGCCTGTCCAGGTTCCATCCCAGGTATTGGTGGCTGCTCCATTGCCGTAGAAAACATCATCATCATAGTATCCCAGATCGATGAGCAGAGCTTCACCAAACTGGAACCCGACAAATCCGAGTGAGTTCTGCGACTGATAGGCCATCGCTTCCCATTCCGCATCGCTCAATTGCGACCAGCTGGTGTAGCCGGGGAAGTGACTTTCAACGGGCCCGCCCGCCCATTGGTCGAGTTGCCAGTCCTGAATGACGCCGGCATCGTAACGTTCACGGTCCCAACCTGATTCAAAAGCCAGAAGAGCGCCGAGAAAGTCTTCAAATGTTCCTGCCATGAATATCCCACCTGTTTCGAGTGAATCACCCAAGACTAAGTAAAAATATCGACAGCAACATGGATCAAAAATTAAATATTCGAGACTATTTCATGGCAAAAAACATACATAAATATGAATTATATTTGAATTAAACTGCAACTTCACACAACACCTGACACAATAAATTCTTCCAAATCACCTCGAAAAAGCGAGTTTCATGCCGCGCGGCAATCTCGGCGGATCATGAACCTCGCCGGACGTTTCAGCGTCTGCGGTTGCAGCTTCTTTGCACATGATGAGGGCGGCGCCTGAACCTTGGAGCTGGAACGATCAGCCGAACTGCCTGCTGCGCAGTGTGTCTCTGGGCGTTTCGCCAAATTGCCGTTTGTAGGCAACCGAGAACCGACCGAAATGACGGTGCCCGGAATTGTCCGCTACCTCCGCTATCGACTGGTTGCCATTGCCTGAAAGCAGCAGATGGCGGGCAAAATTCAACCTGGACTGATGCAGATACTGGATGGGGCTGCAATCCACTTCACGTTTGAAAATGAGCTGAAGATTGCGAGGCGTCGTGCCGGCATACGTACAGATATCAAGAAGACTTATATCGTCCGCGAACCTGTCACTGATCATCGATAGCGCGCGCCTGAATATTGCAGGAGGTGTGCTGCGGCCATCCCGCTTTAGCAGTGGTGAAACAGTGTTCGGCTGCGCTGTCAGCAAGGATGCGATCAATCCCTCCTCAAGGTGTCGCTGCCGAAATTGATCAGATGACTGAAAAGCGGAACCGTCCTCGGCTGCTGCAACTATTCCCCGAAAGGTTCGCGCCCAGGCCAATCCCTCCGGGCTTGCGAGATTGAAATCCGGCTTGAAGCGAACCTCATGCACGGGCATCCCGGTCATACGGGCGGCAACGGCCTGCATATAGGTCCGATCAATCTGCAGCAGAACCTGTTCGCAGCCGGCATGCCAGCGCATGGACGTGTAACGATCCGGATTGAGGATCGACGCCATTCCCGGCGTTGAGAAAACCGATTGGCAGCCGTTTTCGATCTGGGCAGTCCCGGCGATCGGAACCTGAACGAGGAAAAAATCCGACAATTCACCCGGTTCTATGACCACATCGGCGCCATAACGGATGTAATTGAGCGAAACATGTTGTCCCCCCACTCTGTTTTGACATGCGTCGAACCCGTCTCTGGCAGACAGACGCTCCAGGCGATGACTGCAGAAATGCCGTGCGACAATCTCCCTGGCCTCATCAACGTCACACGTATCGAAGCGTCGGAAAGAATTGAGCGGAGTTTTTCGCACAGCTTGACCAACCATGTTCTGGAGCATGCCGTCATCGAAATTCTCGATCAAGCTGCAGGTGCGAAGGGATGCGGCATTTTACAGCATGCGAGCAAGAATTTTCGCATTCTGGATAAAACATTCCGGACCGCTGGGATTAGCATTTTCCCATCTTGCACACCCAATGAGTCAACGAGGAGGGAAGATTCATGCAAAACGGTGCCGGTATCACCACGGCCGACGCAGGCCTGGACAACATCAGTTGGAATGTTGTCGGACACACTTACACACCCAAGGTCCACAGTACGAATGCCTTTATCTGGCATGCGATCGTGCCGGCTGAAACATTCGTGCCACCGCACATTCACCCGACCCAGGACGAATGGATCGTCATGCTGGAAGGGGAACTGGAGGTCGAAATGGGCGGCGAAACCCATATCGCAAGAGCCGGTGACACT
>NZ_JAILWL010000636.1 GCF_025698965.1 Roseibium sp. | reverse complement strand
TAGTTTCCAGCTGACGATGGAATAGCCCCAGTTTGTGATTATTCGGTACGGCCATTCTGTAGCACTAGAGAAGTGTGCATCGTAGGTATAGATATCTATACCTTGGGTGTGAGCGATACTTGAGGGAGCTTGTCGCAAGTTTCGCTGTCGGACAGGTCTTTCCCGTATAGCGATTAATTTTCAGGTTTCGTTAACTTTTTCAATTTCGAAGAGCAGGGCAAGCAGATCGTTCTGTTCGCGGACGCTCCACTGACCGGCAAAGTCGAAGCCCTTCTTGAGCCACAGCATGGCTTCAAAACCATCGCTGGTTTTTCTGGCTGAGTTGAACGAACGGAACCCGCCGATCTTTGGCATGTTCTTCTTCAACCTGAAAGGTGCTGTCACATTGTTTGATGTTTAGACGCGCGACAGTCTACGGCTGTCTTCACGCAATCTGTTCGGCCGCAATTTTTCCCTCAATCATAGCCTGACGGCGATGGGATCGAATTTGAGATGCAGAGCGGTTGGATTGGGGCAGAACGAAATGGTTGCGGATTGCAGAGAGCACCGACACGAATTGCTGCAGCGATCCGATTGGTCGGAAGCCTTGTCGCGTTCGCTCCCGTTTTCGGAACGGCAAGTGAGAATTCTCCGCCCGGTTGTTTAATCCCTTGTGCGCTCGGTGCTCGACGTTGGGCATGAGTTGGCGCCGTGCAGCACCATAGGGCCTCAGCTTGTCAGTGATCATGCGTTTCGGCGCCAGGCCCTGCTTTTTCAAGAGGCGGGTGAGCAAACGTTTGGCCGCTTTGGTATTGCGGCGGGTCTGGACAATCTCGTCGAGAACATAACCGTCCTGATCAACCGCGCGCCACAGCCAACATTTCTGGCCATTGATGCTAACCAGGACCTCGTCGAGATGCCAAACATCGGTCATCGTCGGCACCTTGCGGTGTAACCGGCGCACATAGTCTGGGCCGTGCTTGCGGTACCATCGGCGGATGGTCTCGTAGGAAACGACAATGCCGCGTTCCAGCAACATTTGCTCCACCTCACGTAGGCTCAGATTGAACCAGAAGTACAGCCAGATTGCGCGCGCGACAATCTCGATCGGGTAGCGATGGTTCTTGCAGGTCGGGGCAGAGCTGCTCATGCCAACCAATTACCCCGAACATTCTTGACGAAAAAACAATGTGACAGCACCGTATGAGAAGTCCGGATGAACTGTTCTGCTCAGCTTGTCTCCTTTAGGCACTGATGGTGGATCAGCTACCTGGAGTGTTGCCCAGGACGTGTAGCAGAAGTTTCAGTTGTTTGGGGTCCCTTGCGTAGCGCCGGTGCAGCCCGCACTAGGTGTTTAAGTCAGCGGCGATGCTGTAGCCCGACTCTAAACCTGGTAGTTGCGGGAGCAGGCATTGAAAGAGCATCTCCACGCTGCAGTCATCCAACGGTCTTTCGAATTCTGAATCGTTACAAAAAAACACATTTTTGCTCGGTGGGGGCAACGGTGAAAGTGCCTCTCTCCCGCCCAACAATCATTGTTTTTGGTTTTCTCTTCTCCAGATAGATGTATCCCAAGACAGAGACGTGTCAGTCTCGCCGGATTGAACCGTCTACGAAAACGCCGCTAGCCTGATAGGGCCGGCGGCGTTCTTGTCAAATCGTCAGTCCCGTCGCGATGAAGCGTTTAGGGACTGACCTCTTCAAGTGGCAGTTCGTGCAGGTAAGGATCGCTTTCCTCAAGCGGAAGTTTGCGTGGATAAGGATCGCCTTGCTTATGGGAGCCGGCGGTGGTGAACAGGACATCCGAAGATGAGTTCAGGCCGGTTTCCGCAGAATCCTGCAGTACACCGACGATGAAACCGATGCTGACAATCTGCATGGCCGTCGCGTTGTCGATTCCGAACAGGCTGGCGGCCATCGGGATCAACAGCAGCGAACCACCCGCAACACCCGAGGCTCCGGCGGCAGCAATCGAGGCAATAACACTGAGGAACACGGCTGAAAGGAAGTCTACCTCAAGCCCCAGAGTGTTTACCGCTGCAAGGGTCATGACGGTAACGGTTATGGCGGCGCCTGCCATGTTGATCGTGGCCCCGATCGGGATGGTCACCGAATAGGTTTCCTCGTCCAGGTTCATGCGTCTGCAGAGTTCCATGTTGACGGGAATGTTGGCGGCCGAGCTGCGCATGAAGAACGCGGTGATCCCGGATTCCCTGAGGCAGGTGAACACCAACGGATAAGGGTTCTGCCGTATGCGCACGAAGACGATCAGGGGATTGACGACAAGAGCCATAAAAATCATGCAGCCGATGAGCAATGCCAGCAAGTTCGCGTAGCCCACAAGCGTGCCAAATCCGGTTTCGACAATGGTCGAGGCAACAATTCCGAAAATACCGATAGGCGCCAGACGGATGATGATGCCGACGATTTTCGTGATCGCCTTATCGAGATCCGACATCAGGGTCTTGGTCGTGTCATTGGCATGACGAAGAACCAGGCCAAACCCGATCGCCCAAGCGAGAATGCCGATGTAATTCGCCTGGGCGATGGCATTTACAGGGTTGTCGACCATCTTCAGGAAAATGCTCTTCACAACCTCACCGAGGCCGCCGGGTGCGTTCATGACTTCAGGGGTTCCGGTCAATTGAAGCGTGACCGGGAACATGAAGCTTGCTGCCACGGCAACAAGCGCCGCCGCGAACGTCGCGACGATGTAAAGGAGACCCAACCGGGCCCATGCGCGCCTGGCTGCCTTTCTTGTGGTTGGTGATGGCAGCGCAAACCAGGATCAACACGAGTACAGGGGCTATGGCTTTCAGGGCGTCTACAAAGAAATCGCCCAGTAAACCTGCCGCCATGCCCGCTTCGGGCCAAACGGCGGCAAGAAGAACGCCGGCACTTAGCCCGACAATGATCTGTGTTACCAGGCTACCTGGTAGAAAGGATTTCCTTGCACACATCCATTTTGATTTTGGTAC
>NZ_JAILWL010000635.1 GCF_025698965.1 Roseibium sp. | reverse complement strand
TTCCTTCAGATCCTTTGCACCGTAGTCAGACATGGCTCACCCCCAAAGTCGCGTTTGAGCAGACATCGAAGCAAGAAGAGCAAAATTCCGGTTTTCACATCCTGTTTCGACAATCGAGTGAAGTCTCCAACTCCATTAAAAACTGCATTTTTAAGAAATTCAACCGAATATATGGACGATTTATTTACCCAATTCAGACCAGAATGGTTCGAAACGAGACAAATCCGGACAAACTGAATCAATCCATGCAAGCAATCAGCGGTAAAATTCTCATTGTTGACGACGACCCTATTCAGCGCAGGCTGCTTCAGGAGGCTGTCAAAAAATTCGGCTACCGGTCCAAGACCGCTGAAAACGGTGCGGAAGCCGTCCGCGTCATGAGTGGACCGGAATCCAGCGAGATTGACCTGATCATTCTCGACATGGTCATGCCCGAGCTGGACGGTCTCGGTGTTCTGGAACGGCTCCGTAGCGACAAGAATGCCACTCCGGTCATCGTGCAAACCGCGCATGGCGGCATCGACACGGTCGTGAATGTCATGAATGCCGGCGCTCAGGACTTCGTGGTCAAGCCGGTCGCCCCGGAAAGACTGAACGTATCGATCCGAAATCTTCTGAAAACGTCCGCTCTGGAAGACGAGATTACGAGATTCCGCAGCAAAGCCTCCGGCACACTGACCTTCACCGACATCATCACGCATTCGGCCGCCATGGAGCGTGTGATCAATCTCGGCAAGCGGGCCGCTGCTTCCAATATTCCGATCCTGATCGAAGGCGAAAGCGGTGTTGGCAAGGAAATGATCGCAAGCGCCATTCAGGGATCGAGCGACCGCAAATCGAAGCCGCTGGTAACCGTCAATTGCGGTGCCATCCCGGACAATCTCGTGGAATCCATCCTGTTCGGACACGAAAAGGGTGCCTTTACCGGGGCTGTCGACAAACATACCGGCAAGTTCCAGGAAGCCCATGGCGGCACGTTGTTCCTTGATGAGGTTGGCGAATTGCCGCAGGAAGTGCAGGTCAAGCTGCTGCGCGCCATTCAGGAAAACGAAATTGATCCGATCGGTGCCCGGCGCCCGGTCAAGGTGGATTTCCGGCTGATATCCGCGACCAACCGACGCTTGATTGACCAGGTGAAGGAAGGCGTATTCCGGGAAGATCTTTATTACCGTTTGAATGTTTTCCCGATCTGGATCCCGCCATTGAGGGACCGCCGGGAAGATATACCGGCTCTGACGCGCCACTTCCTGGCACGTTTTGCCGCGGAAGAAGGCAAACCTCAGGTCGCAGGTGTCAGCGTGGATGCAGTGGACATGTTGCAGGCCTACCACTGGCCCGGGAACATCCGCCAACTGGAAAATGCCGTCTTCCGGGCTGTCGTTCTTTGTGACGGCCCGCAACTGACGGTGCATGATTTCCCGCAGATCGCAGCCGCTGTGGATCAGACCGCCGACCAGCCGGTGACGGGCCATTCGTCATCCTCAACGTTCACATCCGCGTCGGCTCCCGCAGTTTCCACGCCCGCACCGACCGCGGTCGAAACCAGGCCTTCGGAACATCTTGCCCAACCGGTGGCACAATCCGGCTTTGAACTCGCTGCCCCATTTGGCTTCATGCGCAACCTCGATCAGGAAGGCCATGTGCGCAAACTCGCAGATATTGAGGAAGAGCTGATCCGCACGGCTATCAACCATTATTCAGGACGTATGACTGAAGTTGCCAGACGTCTCGGGATCGGCCGGTCCACGCTTTATCGCAAGCTGAAGGAATACGGTCTGGAAGAAGGCAACAAGGATGCAGCCGCATAAGCGGCCGCTTTCAGCCTGTTTTTCGGCCCTTTTTCCCGACAATTCGTCTCACAGTTCAAAATTGGACGATTTTTTGTCGCATTCTGCCGTTATCCAGCTTCGCGTGAAGGTTTTACCCTGAATTCGCATGTGCCGTTGCATTTCCGCCACGATTTTCGCACAAGCGAAATTAAGGTAAAAACTTCTTAACTTGCAGCGGTTAGGATATATCTCCTGCTGGGGAGCATGGGATGGGCGAAAGCCTTCAAAAAACGGCGAGATAGAGATTGCGTAACCGGTTAGTTGACTACGACGCCGTCGCTTGGCTGAAGCGCGCTGCAAAAGCGGCCGGCGCAATGGCGCTCGCATGTGTCTTTACGGCTGCAACCGCGCAGGCGGAAACCAGGACACTGAAGCTCTACAACACACACACCAAAGAACGTGTGTCGATCACCTTCAAGAAGAACGGGCGCTACGTTCCCGGCGGTCTGCGCGAAGCCAATCGCTTTTTGCGGGACTGGCGACGCAACGAAATCATCAAGATGGATCCCGAACTTCTCGATCTGGTCTGGGAAGTTTATAAGAAGGTCGGCGCAAGAGATTACATCTACGTCGTATCCAGCTACCGCTCTCCTGCCACCAACAACATGTTGCGCAAGCGCTCAAGAGGCGTCGCGAAAAACAGCCAGCACACGCTTGGCAAGGCCATGGATTTTTATATTCCGGGCGTCAACCTTTCCAAATTGCGCGCCACGGGCCTACGCAAAGAGGTTGGTGGCGTCGGCTATTATCCGCGATCCGGCTCCCCCTTCGTGCATATGGATACTGGCCGTGTTCGCCACTGGCCGAAGATGAGCCGTTCACAGCTTGCCAAGGTTTTCCCGAACGGCAAGACCTTGCACATTCCTTCCGACGGCAAGCCCATGGGTGGTTACAAACTCGCCCTGGCTGAGTCCAAATCCGGCAAGAAGGGATCTACCAGACCGACAATCGTGGCCTCGAATTCGCGCTCGAACAGCCCCAGCACGCGGGATCAAAGTCTGACAGCCCCCGGTGAGCCGACACGCGCATCTGCGAGCAACGACAATTCCTCAGGTGGCGGCAACCTGTTTGCCAGCCTGTTTGGTCGCGGTGGCGGCAAGGATACCGAAAAATCCAGTCGCCCGGGAGCAGTCGGCAACAAGCCCA
>NZ_JAILWL010000634.1 GCF_025698965.1 Roseibium sp. | reverse complement strand
AATGCGCGCACCGACTTCGTCGGTTCCGAGTTCATTCAACGCGTGTACGATCGCTTCAGCCGACCCCTGCACGTCTGCCTTCAGAACGAGCGGGAACTCCTTGCGGCCGGTTTCCTGCAGACGGTTCATCATCTGCTCGAGCGAACCACGGGCACCGGAAGCGACCACAGAGGCCTTCTCGCGGATCTGGCGCTGACGATAGTCCGTAATCTCACGGGCACGGGCTTCGTTTTCGACCACGGCAACCAGATCACCGGCGGCCGGTGTACCCTGGAAACCAAGAACTTCGACAGGTTTCGCCGGGCCGGCTTCCTTCACCTGATCGCCGTTCTCGTCAAGCATGGCGCGGACACGGCCCCACTCGGAACCAGCAACAAGAATGTCACCCGGCTTGAGCGTACCCTTTTGAACCAGAACCGTTGCAACCGGACCGCGGCCGCGGTCGAGTTGAGCTTCGATCACGATACCTTCAGCCGTCCGGTCCGGGTTGGCCTGAAGTTCCAGAACCTCGGCCTGCAGCAGGATCATTTCCAGCAGCTTGTCGAGATTTGTGCCGTTCAGCGCAGAGACTTCAACGTCAATGACGTCACCGCCCATGGATTCGGTCACAAGCTCCTCGCTCAGGAGTTCGGTGCGAACACGGTTCGGATCGGCGCCCGGTTTGTCGATCTTGTTGATCGCGATAATGATCGGGGCATCCGCAGCCTTGGCATGCGCAATCGCTTCCTTCGTCTGCGGCATGACACCGTCGTCAGCTGCCACGACAAGGATCACGATATCGGTTGACTTGGCACCGCGAGCACGCATTTGCGAGAACGCAGCGTGGCCCGGAGTATCGATAAAGGTGATCTTCTGACCATCCTGATCGATTTGATAGGCACCGATATGCTGCGTGATTCCGCCGGCTTCGCCTGACACGACCTTGGATTTGCGGATTGCATCCAGCAGAGACGTCTTACCATGATCGACGTGACCCATGATGGTCACAACCGGCGGACGGGACTGCATGGTTGCAGTGTCGTCTTCCTGGGTGAAGAGACCTTCTTCAACATCTGCTTCGGAAACACGCTTGACGGTGTGGCCCATTTCTTCGGCGATCAGTTCGGCGGTATCGGCATCGATCACGTCGTTGATCTTGAGCATCTGGCCCTGCTTCATCAGCAGTTTGATCACGTCAACAGCGCGCTCTGCCATACGGTTGGCGAGTTCCTGAATGGTGATCGCCTCCGGCAGGGTGACTTCGCGAGAAATTTTCTCGCGGACCACCTGCTGCTGGCCGCGTTTCGCCTTTTCCTGACGGCGGCGCATGGATGCAAGCGAACGCGCCCGCTGTCCGTCGTCACCACCGGTTGCGGCGGAAATCGTCAGCTTGGAACGGCGGCGATCCTCTCCGCCACGCGGACGCGTGGTCGGTGTCGGCGCCTGTTTCGGCCGCTTGACGGTCCGCAGCCCCTTGTTGGCGCGATCATGGTCTTCGCCAGCCGCCGGCCGTGCATCCGGTTTTGCCCGGGACTCGGTTGGCGCCTTGCGCTTACCCATATCGTTCAGGCTCGGCGGTCTGCCGCCATCGGCATGAGCCGGCTTGCGCAATCCGGCCTTCCTGGCGTCGGCCTTTGCCTGTTTCGGAGCTTCGGCCTCAGCAGCTGACGTGTCTTCAGCCGGTTCAGGGGCTGCGACAGCTTCGGCTGTTTCAGCTTCCTTCGCCTTTTCTGCAGCCAGACGTGCTTCTTCAGCTTCGCGCTGAGCACGTTCTTCAGCTTCCGCCTTGGCGCGGGCTTCTTCTTCCACCTTGCGCTGTGCGGCTTCGGCGGCGCGACGTTTTTCGTCTTCCTCGCGACGCTTGCGGTCTTCTTCGTCACGCACCTTGGCCATCTGGAGAGCCGCTGCACGAGCAGCCGCCTCTTCCTTGGTAAGCGTGCGCAGCACGTTGCCGTTGCCTTTTTGCCGCTGACCGGAGGCCGACCGGCGAGCCTGCTTGGCCGCCTGCGGGTCCGGTTGCTGCGGTTTGCGCGGCGCTTCAGCCGGTTTCTCGAGACGCTGCGTTGTCGGTGCGGGCGCTTCCGGTTTCGGGTCCTGCCCCGGAATTACAACACGGCGCTTCTTCTTTTCCACGACGACGGCTTTCGACCGGCCATGCGAGAAGGACTGCCGAACAGTACCCTGGTCGCCACCCCCGCGCTTGAGGCCAAGCGTTTTGCCACGCTCAACGCTGATTGTCTTGTCGCCTGGATTTTTCGTATCGCTCATATTGCCTTCAGTCCTGCGCAACCGCCCTGCTAAGCGTTGCTCTGTTCTTCTCCTGCGGCGTAATAACGGCGAAAATGCTCTAGGTCACGTACTTGTGCCAAAAAATTTTCACTCGCATGCCCCGCAAGCAGTGCAGCATGTATCACATTTGACCGGCCCAATGCCAAATCCAATTGAGCCGAATCGAACAAACGGACAATTTGGCACCCGTTTGCAAGTTCCTGTCTGCTCGCGACCACTGCCGCCAGCTTCCTCACTCCGTCCTCTGCAGCGTCCGAAGCGTGGATCAGCCCTGCAACATCTTCCCTGCGCAGAGCCGCTTCAACCTTTGCATAACCGGTAATCAGCTCACCGGCCTTGCGCGTCATGGAGAGCGCCTGCAGCGTCGCCCGTTCCATAAGCGCATCGACACGGTCTGCCAATCCGGGCTCGACAAGGGCTTCATCTTTGAACCCCCTGGCGAAAACTTTCTTCCGGTCTTTTTCGGCAACCGCCACGATGTCTTTCGTAGCTGTCACCCAGACACCGCGACCGGGAAGGACCCGCTTCAGATCCGGAACAACCTGTCCTTCGGGATCAAGGACGAACCGGATCAGCGAGCTTATTGGGTGAACCTCCCGGGTAACGGCACATTGCCGCTCGGTTGGTTCATTCTTCCTGGGCACGCTGCCACTCCCTTAGATCAACCTGCCTTCGTGGGGAAACACAAAAACAGAAAAGTCGATCGATCATCATT
>NZ_JAILWL010000633.1 GCF_025698965.1 Roseibium sp. | reverse complement strand
AGTAAAGTTCGAGCAATCTCCGCATGACAGGCACAAGTGCTCTTGCCGAATGCGGCCTGTCATGCGAGGAGAGAACGCAACGCTTGATTTTCCGGAAGGAAATCTGGCCGCTCAAGCGGGCGGGCTTCCGGTAAACCAGGACCGATCGAATTTTCCTGATTCATGTGAAACAGGAATTTCAATCCAGAAGGGCTTATATGGTGATGATGACCCGGTTCAAAATTCTGGCGCTGATCAGCCTCTGTCTGAGCCTGACATTGGCAGGTTGCGGCCGAAAGGGAAGTCTGGATGATCCGAGCGCGCCCCCCGCTGCGGCTGCGGATGCTGCTGTGGACCCGGCAGCAGTGGCGGCAACGCAACTGCCCGAACAGCCGGAGAGCGACAAATCGTTTTTCCTGGATTTTCTGATCAACTGACACCATCGGTGCGAAGCTAAGGTCTGCAGAGTACCAGCCGCATGAGGACGTCCCGTGCATCACTTTGATTACAAGAATGGCGAACTTTTTGCCGAAGGCGTGGCGATTGAGGAAATTGCCCGCGAGGTCGGGACACCGTTTTACTGTTATTCCACGGCAACGCTGACCCGCCACTACCAGGTGTTTTCGTCCGCTTTTGACGATATTCCTTCGCTTGTCTGTTATGCGATGAAGGCAAATTCGAACCAGGCGGTTTTGAAGACGCTGGCGCTGCTTGGCGCCGGCATGGATGTGGTGTCGGAAGGTGAATTGCGGCGGGCACGGGCTGCGGGCGTCCCGGCCAGCAAGATTGTTTTTTCAGGTGTTGGCAAAACAGAAGCGGAACAGGCCTACGGTCTTGAAGAAGATATTCTGTGTTTCAACATAGAATCTGAACCTGAATTGCATCAACTGTCCCGGGTTGCCAGCCAAATGGGCAAAACGGCGCGGGTCTCGATGCGGATCAATCCGGATATCGATGCCAGGACGCATGCCAAGATCGCCACGGGCAAGGCAGAAAACAAATTCGGAATTCCGTGGCAAAGCGCAAGGGCTGTCTATGCGACCGCGGCGGCTCTTCCCGGTATCAAGGTTACCGGGATCGACATGCATATCGGGTCCCAGATCACCGAACTGGAGCCTTTCGACAACGCCTTTGCCCGTCTGGGTGAGCTGATCTCGGATCTGCGCGGAGAAGGTCACGGCATCGATCATGTGGATCTGGGTGGCGGTCTGGGGATTCCCTATGTTACCGACAACGATCCGCCGCCGCATCCGGATGCTTATGCGGAAGTGGTCAAGAAGCATGTCCGTCAGCTGGACTGTACTGTCATGTTCGAGCCGGGGCGTTTGATCGCGGGCAACGCGGGTATTCTTGTAACCAAGGTGATTTTCGTGAAGGAAGGCGCTGACAAGAATTTCGTCATTGTTGACGGTGCCATGAACGATCTGATCCGGCCGACACTTTATGAAGCCCATCACGAAGTGCGCCCGGTTAAGGAAGATACGGGCCAAACTGCGCGAATCAAGGCTGATATTGTCGGCCCTGTATGTGAAACCGGTGATTATCTGGCCCAGGATCGGGACATGCCCGCAGTTGAGGCTGGGGATATGTTGGCGGTCTATTCGGCCGGCGCCTATGGGGCCGTTCAGTCCTGCACGTATAATTCCAGGCTGCTGGTCCCGGAAGTCCTCGTAAATGCTGATCAATTTGCAGTGATACGACCTCGGACAACTTATGAAGAACTGATCGGACTGGACAGAATCCCTGATTGGCTCAACGGTTCGTGACGTCACTCGCCGACAAATAGTTGTTCCGACAGGTTGCCGGAACGCCTCCAATGCCTCACCTTATTAGGTAGAGGGCAGGTTCTGCCATTTTCTGTTCAGGTTTGACCAGTAAAGGCAGGACATGAACCGGAGGTGCCTTTGAGCCCAAATGACAGCAACCGGGAACCCGGCCGGAGCGAAATTCCAGAGCCTCATGGATGGCGGAACTTTATCAGGGTCCGCCTGGACAAACTTGTCCGGCAAAGCCGTTGGGCGCTGTTTGCAGAACGTCTCTGGCGAGCGTTGTTGCCAGTTCTGGTGGTTGTCGGTTTGGGTCGGACCGGTCGGCATCGTCGGGTTTGCGGCACTTGCGGTCTGGGCGGCAAGAGATCTGTTTCGATTGTCCTGGCCATCGCGTGAAGACGCACTTACACGGGTTGAAAGGTCTTCCGGATTTGAGCATCGCCCGCTAACGACCCTGGAAGATGAATTGTCCGTCGGGGCCAAGGACCCCGAAAGCCGGGCAATCTGGGCGTTGCATCAGCGCAGAACCGCGGAAAGAGTGGCTGCCATCCGGTCCAAGGCTCCCGATCCGCAGGCTTTCCGGCGCGATCCCTGGGCGCTTCGGGTGCTCGCCGCCAGCTTGCTTCTGATCGGATTTACAACAGCCAGTGGCGATTACGCAGGCCGGCTTACCTCCGCGTTTCAAAATCCGTTCAAGACCGTTGTGCAGCCAAGCCGTCTCGATGCATGGGTGACACCACCACTCTATACCAGCGAGCCACCCATCTACCTGACGGGCGAGAGTGCCCAACTGCGGGATCCGGGAGCACCTGTTTCGGTGCCGGAAGGATCAGTCCTTGTCGTGCGGACGCAAGGGGCGGGCGACCTGACAATGACATTTGCCAAGGCCGATGACGAAGAGCCTGAGTTGATACAGCCCGAGGATATCGGCGATAGCGATGATCCGGACCTCAAGAAGCTTCTGCCCATTGAGCGCCGTTTCACGCTGGAAACAACCGGTATCGTCGAGCTGACGAGCGGTGAAGACCCGTTGATGAGTTTTGTTTTTGCCGTTCGCCCGGATGATGCACCGGAGATCCGGCTGGTCGATGATCCGGAAGAACAGCTCAGCGGTGCACTCAAATTCTCCTATCTGGTGAATGACGACTACGGTGTGATTGCTGCCGAAGGGCGTATCACACCTTTACCTGACCCGGAGCACAAGGACCGCGTGCCACGACCGCTTGTGGATGCGCCGCAGTTCC
>NZ_JAILWL010000632.1 GCF_025698965.1 Roseibium sp. | reverse complement strand
CTGCTGCGGTACGAAGGCCGCGGCGACCCTGCCACCGTCCGGTTCGTCCTCGTCGACCAAGATGGCAACACCATCATCCTCGGCAACGGGCCCGAACTGGAATGGGACACGCGCACCATCCCGAACGGCATCTACACCCTGCAAGTAGAACGCCCCTCGTCATCCACCGGCACCACCCCGGCCCAAGGCGGCTACGTGGCCATCGACGACACCTCCTTCGTGGTCCGCAACCCCGACACCTCGGCGGGCAAAGCGACCGCCGCCGCCGCGGTCGGTGCAGGGGCCGCACTGGGCGCCACGTTCGGTATGCAGGCCCTGGCCGCGATGGGACAGGCGGGACAAGAAGCCGCCATGGGCCTTGGTGAAGACGTCCTGAAGGGCAAGACGGCCGGCCGTTCGCAGCGCCTGAAACGCTGGAGCGACCGCCTCCCGAGCAAAGCCGCGGTGGCGATCATCTTGGGTCTGATGGCCGCGTTCTTCACGTTCGAGGGCGTGGACGGATGGGACCCGTCCGGCTACGTGGCAGCGCTTCCCATCGTCGGTGCGGCCGCCGTCGTGTTCACGATCATCGAGCTGAGCATGGAATCGTTCCTGGCCCGGGTCAGTGGGGCCAGCGTTCGCGTGCGTTTGTTGGCATCCGGCATCGTTTCCCTCATTGCCACCAGCTTGTTCTTGCGGGTGGCCGTGGGGTACCCCGGGTACGTGGACGAGGACGACACGGACCACGGCAAGGAACTGCCGGCATTCCATGGCGCCGCACGCGCCGGTGCCGTGCTCGGCGGAATCATCGGCACCATGGCCATGTTCATCCTCATTGGAATGGTCAACTTCGACTTCATGGCGGTGGGAACAGAAATGGCGGTGGCCGCCTTGGTGGCGAACGCCCTGCCACTCAAACCGTTGCCCGGGCATGACGTCTGGGTGTGGAACAAAACGGTCTCGACCCTGTCCTTCCTTGGATGCGTGGGACTGTTCGTCCTGGTCCAGTCGGCCATCCTGAGTCTGCCCGCGACGTTTGCGGTGGCGCTGGCTGGAATCGCCGCATACCTTGGCACCGTGGTGTTGTTGAAGCGTCAGGCGGCGAGCCAGGAACCCGTTGTCGCAGAGGCGTGAGGCGGCACCTGAAAGGCGCGATCCATACTTTGCGCCCAAGGTTTCTTCAAATAGGAATGTGCAACGCTTTCCAACGAAAAGCGACCCCAAACGGAATTATACTTTCAGGTCGATTTCATACCATGCGTTTTCGACCTTTGATGTTGTCCTTGTTCTTTTTGACGGCGACATTTGTCCCGGGCACGTCCGCGATGGTTGTGGGAGCCAACATCACGGCCTCGGACATCACAACTGCGAACGGTTCATACAAGGCAGGAGACACCGTTGCCATCACCACCACCTACAACGAAAGCGTCACCGTGACCGGGGTGCCGTCTCTTGCGTTGAACTTCGGAGGCCGTGTGGCGAACTACACGAGTGGAACCGGGTCCACGACCCTTACCTGGACTTACACCGTTCAGGCGGGAGATACCAGTGCATCGGTCAATGCATCAGCCCAGAACGCCATTGCACTGGATGCAGGAGAATACATCAACAGCACCGCATCCAATAATGCAGCGGACAACACCCTACCAACCAGCCTCCTCGGCCCGAATTCCGTGGTCATCGACACCACTTCGCCGACGGTAACGGTGGAACAAAAGAGCGGACAGGCTGACCCCACGTCCAGCGGACCCATTCTCTTCACGGTCACGTTCAGTGAATCGGTGACCGGATTCACGGCCGGAGATGTCACGATTGGTGGCACCAGTGCGGGCGGAAGCGCAAGCGTCACAGGTAGTGGTGCAAGTTACGAAATCAATGTGACCGGAATGACCAGTGATGGTACCGTGAACGCGACCATCGGGGCTGGCCTGGCCTCGGATGCCGCAGGCAACACCAACGCAGCCAGCACCAGCACGGACAACCAGGTCACCTACACTGCAACCTCCAGCAGCTCGGGGTCATCCAGCGGCAGCGGCACGCCGTCGCCTGGTTCCCATGGTTTCTACAACGGGGCCGAGGGGCAGGTCTCAAACAAAGATTCAACAGAACATAGTCTGGATTATTCCGGAACTCGTGGCGTCAAAACTATTCAGGTAATCCTTGTGGATGAAGGGGCGGTCGGATTCCAAACCACCACAAGGGACCAAACCCCCGAGGATCTTCCCGCCGGTTACACCGGCACCACATTCTGGGTGGACATCGTCCAGACAAAGGGCGGCACCATCGAATCGGCGATGGTCACCCTGGGACCATTCGCAGGCGGACAATTCTCCGACGATCCACAAGCTTTGGCGGTGCTTCATGGAGTGAATGGCGGCTGGGTGTCGCTGCCTACGGAAATCACCCAGTTCGCGGATGGAACGTTCACCGTCACGTTCACGACACAAGGATTCAGCCCATTCGTCATGGCCATTGCACCATCGACGCCCGGAGAATCCAGTGCCCCTGAAAACGGGGCTATCCCCGAGGACCCGGAGCCCGACCGGCCGGTGGTTGATGCTCCGACGCCTGGCTTTGCCGTGATGCTCATAGCGCTCTTCGGTGCACTTCTGATTGCTTCACGCCACCGCCGCTGAGACCATGGGACCAGGCACACCATAGGATGGCGGTGAGGCCCGGGCGTTCACGCGTTCGGAAACGGCGCGATGTCCTTGCCGTGCAGGTCGGGGAACGCGCCGGCCGTCCAGCCGCCCGTGGCGCAGCGGTCGACGAGCTCCTGGAACGCGTCGAAGAGCTTTCCCGAGTCCCAGGGGCCGGGAGCTGCTTCGGGGTGGTACTGCGTGGTGAAGATGGGCAGCTCCGTGTGCTGGAGGCCTTCCACGCAGCCGTCGTTGGGGCAGCGTTCCCAGACGCGGAGTCCGGTGCCATCGACCGAGTCTCCGTCCACGGCGAACCCGTGGTTCTGGCTGGTGATGCGGACGAGCGTCGTGCCTTCTTCGCGGACGGGGATGTTGG
>NZ_JAILWL010000631.1 GCF_025698965.1 Roseibium sp. | reverse complement strand
CATCCAACACCTCCTCTTCTGTACAACCTTCTTTCCTTAGCTCTGACAACCAATCTGGAGTTAATGCTAGGACATCACTGGAAGATCCAGCACTTGCTCCAAAAAACGGCTCTTCCACAATTCCATCTAAACGGTACTTTTCACCAGGCATCATCGTTCCGTGAATCTGGAATCCGTCCTGAAGCGCAAGCTCTAACTCTTTTGTTTCAGCCTCTGTGAGCATCTGAGGGCGCATATTCTCCTCATCCCAAGGATTTTCCGATACACCAGACCCAGTCATGCTCGGCAGAGCTCCACCACGTCACCCTCTCGCTTGTTTAGGTGCACCATCCACAAATCCATCAACTGCTTCCGCTTTTCAAAAACATCGCTCCGCGCGTAGGCCTGCTCCACCTTGTCACCCACCGCATGGGCCAGCGCAGCCTCGGCGACTTCACGTGGGAAGTTTGTGCGCTCTTGCGCCCAGGTCCGAAAGGACGTCCGGAAGCCGTGCACGTCCGCATCAAAGCCGAGTTCCTTCACCAGCTTTGAAAGCGTCATGTCGCTAATGGGACGGCCCTTGCGCAAGCCGGGGAACACATGCCCGGATCCATCATGGTGCAAGCGAGCGGCCTCCAACAGTTCCTTAGCCCTCGCAGAAAGGGGGACGCGATGCTCGCGTTTCATCTTCATGCGCTCGGCAGGAACGGTCCAAACGCCGTTTCTTCCATCTGCTCCAAGCTCGATTTCATCCCAGCGCGCATGTCGCACCTCACCCGAACGCGCGGCAGTTAAAACCAAAAATTCTAGGGCCAGTTTAGTTGTTGGGTTCGCGCCAGATTCGCGCACAGCATCCAGACAGGCGGCAACCTCAGAATAGGGAAGCGCCTTGCGCTGGGATTTGGTACGGGCTTGTTTCGGCAATGCCTGCCCGATATCGCGGGCCGGATCATCTTGACGCCACCCCTTGGCAACGGCCCATTTCATGACCGTCCCGATGCGCTGACGGACACGCCGCGCCGTTTCCGGCTTTTCCAGCCAGATTGGGGAAAGAACGGTCAGAACGTCACTGGTGGAAATGTCCGCCACGCTGATCGGACCAATGCGTGGGAAGGCGTAACGCTCCAGCGAATTGATGAAATCGGCCGCGTGCTTCTCATTGCGCCAGCTCGGCTTGTGCAGCTCATGCACCTTGCGCGCGGCGTCTTCAAAGCTCAGCACCGCGCTTGCTTCGCGCTTTTCGCGCAATGGGTCACGCCCCGCCCGCACCGCGCGCTTGTTCTCTAGAGCCGCCTCGCGCGCCTTGGCGAGTGAAACCAATGTAGCAGGCCCCAGGCCTAGCTCGCGGCGCTTGCCCTTGATGGTCAGGCGCTGAATCCAGAAGCGTGCGCCGTTCGGATCCACGCGCAGGAAAAGCCCTGTCCCGCCGCCATCATGATACTTGCCCGGCTCTTTCACGGAGCGGACAAAGGCGGCGGTCAGAGGCTTGCGGCGATTGCCAGCAGCGAGGTCCATGCTTCCCCCAATTCTTCCCCCGAAAAAAGGGGGAACTGCTCGCATCATGCCGGACCTTACCGGATAGGGGAAGGGAGATTTTATCTGTTATAACTGAAGAAAACAGATGTACCCGGATTATTCAGGAAATAAAAATGGGGGACCTCGGCTCCACCATTTCCATAACCCGCGAGCCTAAAGGGTCACTGTCCGGAAGGTCAGCGACACGCGGCGAGTTCTGGGCTGGCGCACGCCCTTGATCACATCGGATTTACGCGCCGGAATTTCGTGGCTCCAGTCATAGCGCGCCTCACCAGACAGGATCAGGAGGTTTGCGGGCTCAAGTATGACGCTGTGGCGTTCGCCAGTTGAGCGCTTTTTGAAGACCATCTCGACCTCGCCTCCAAGGCTGAGCGAGGCGATCGCCGGCCCAAAGCACGGTTCGCAATCGACATGCGCGGATATGCCCTGACCTGGAAGATACTCGTTCACGATCACCTGATCGGGTCGCCGATCAAACTCCGGCAGGTCTCCAACAGCCTCGGCGGCGGGAAGAAGCCAGTCCGGCAGCGGGCCAAGCCGCATCTCTTCCGTCACGCGCCGCTCGCGATAGTCGTACCGCCAGCCGTAATGCTGCACGCGTCGTTTCAGATCTGCACGCCAGTCCGTTGCGTCAATCGCCGCGAGCAGGCGTCCCACGGCTTGCTCCGACACGAAGTCGCGAATGAGGCATGCGCCGGGCGGTAAGCTCACCGTGTCCGTCATCCTATCGCCTCACCGGTTTAAAAAGCCAGGTACTACAAGACCGGCATTTCGACAAAGCGCTCTCGCTCGCATCGTTGGTGTTGACGTGCCCATAGCCCGACCAGGCAGACCGATAAAATGGAAGCACCTCCACTACTTCGCAGCCCGCCCATTCCGCCGCCGAAGGCGGATCAAATACGCCCAGATGATGCGGGCTATTTACAAGCGTAACTGCGATCCGACCGGTCAACTTAAGTCGCGAGGCCGCCGCCCGGAGGAACCGGCGCAACAGAATATGATTTTCTGTACGACCGTGGACCGACCTTCGCGTGCCCGTGTTCGGGAACTGAAACGCGATCAGCTCCGCCATTGCTGGCAAGTTTCGATCATCTAGGTGTCGGGCGTCGACGCCGTTTAAAACCTTGGCGCCTAGATCGCTCAGTGATCGGGCGTTTCTCCTTCCCGCCGGACAAACGCTGCGCTCGGCTTCAAAGGTTGTCGCTATGATATGCCCAGCGCAGCTTTTCGCGTCGCGCGCCAAAGCACGTGCGAAGCTCAGATCGCCTTCACCTACAAAAACGCATTTACCAATTCGAGTCATAGCCGCGAAATCGAACGGTCGCCGCTTCTGCTCGAGAAGGACGACAAGGCGCTCAAAGGCGGCCTCCGCGTCTTCCGTAGCATTAAGTTGACGATTTTCAGCGGTTGGCAAAGCAGCCATATTCGACCTCGCGTGAATGCAAACGAAGTCGGCATTTTCCCTCGGGAAGCAGTGGGGGC
>NZ_JAILWL010000630.1 GCF_025698965.1 Roseibium sp. | reverse complement strand
CCGGCAGACCGCCCGTTTCGCATCGGATTTATTGGCGTGCACACCGCCTTCAAGGGGATTGATGTGCTGGCACAAGCGGCAGCAAACATTTCGGAGACGCCATCAGTCGAGTTCTATATCGCCGGAACCGGGCGCGACGAATTTGCGGAGCAGGCAAGAAAAACCTTTCCCGCCCACAAGACAAAGTTTCTCGGCTGGACAAAACCCGAGGATTTCTTTCCGCAAATCGATCTGCTGGTTGCACCTTCAATTGGCGCAGAAGCCTTCGGGCGCGTCGCCGTGGAAGCATTTGCGCACGCGGTTCCGGTGATTGGCACAAACCTGGGAGGCCTTTCAGAATCGATCCTCCCCGACGTTAACGGTCTTCAAGTTCCTCCAAGCGACAGCGATGCGATTGGTGCGTGCATATATAAAATCGCTTCGGATCCCGACTATTACGAGAGCCTTTCGAAGGGAGCCCTTGCATCCGCACCACAATACACGGCAAAAAATGTCGCCACCGCCTATACGAATGCGTTTGAAACAATCGTCGCCGGGAAAGACGCCTGACAGATAGGTCTTACCCAAGTGCCGCAAGTGGGTTCGCACAGCGCAGACCAATCGATGGTTCGCGGGAAGAAAATTAAGGTATTTTTGATAAGAAATACCTCGCACTCTATTCGATCCGAACCAGACAGGCATCCAGGCCTGAGGGAAAAGTATGCAGTCCATCTTAAGCGCCAGCCTGTTCGTCTCGGCCTCGGGAATAATCTCCCTTATCGCCGGGTTCGCGAGTTCAGTGATTGTCGCCCGCATGCTTGGCGCCGAAGGCACAGGCTTGACCGCCCTTGCCCTTTGGGTGGCGATTACAGGATCGATAATCGCGACACGTGGAATTCCGGCGGTGGTGCTGCGATACATTGGACGGCAGGGAGAGATGGTGGAAGCACGAAACGGCTTCACCAAGTTTTTCTATAAAAAGTTCATTTGGCCGGTTCTTCTGGTGAGTGCACTATTTCTACCCTACGCCCTTTACACCTATCAATCGTCAGACTTGAACACGGCATTGGTGTGGGCTGTCGCCGGTCTGACGTCCCTTGCCTATGGGCAGGGGCATTTTGTCATGGCGGCCGATCACGGGCTTGGCCGCTATTTCGGTGCAGCCAAGAAAACCGTGGCGGGATGTTTCCTGCAGGTTCCGGTAACGATAGCGGGGGCATTCTTTTTTGGTCCGGCCGGTGCAATGGCCGGATATCTGGCAAGGCACGTTCCTCAAGCTTTCGGCCTGCGCACCTACCTCTCAAGCGGTCGTCCGGAAAAGGCCGAGATATCGGATCAGATGATCCGATATGGACAGAGCAACTGGATTTCCATCATCCTCGACACCTTGATCAAAACGCGTGTGGAATTCCTGTTTCTCACCTTTTTCTTCACTGTATTGCAGGTTGGTTACTTTGCCGCTGCCGTGACCTTTTCCAGCCTGATCCTCCAACTTGCCATGTACCTGGCGGCAGGACTTACGCCCGGTTTCGGCAGGCTCTACGACGACAAGGCGACACAGCAACTCAAGACATCCTACGACCGTTCCATGAGATGGCTGAGCATGCTGCTGGTTCCGATCAGTTTCGGGGGTGCGGTCATCATGCCCCTCCTTATTCCGATGGCCTTCGGCAACGATTTCATGCCGGCCATTCCAATCGCGGTTTTGCTGGTATTCTTTTCACTGCCTCAAGCGCTCTATTCTGTCCCCCTCGCAGCAATGCTGGCATTCGAAAACGACCGCCGACTTGTCTACATGAACGGTGCAGCGGCGGCAGCTCTTGTCATTCTAAATCTGGTTTTCACTCCCTTTTACGGCGGGATTGGCGCGGCGGTGATCAGGGGCGTTATCGGAGTTTCGATCTTTCTCTGGCTTGTGATTCACTGCCACAAGCGCCTCGGACTTGCGATCGACCTGAGTTCGCAGATCCGAATCCTGATCTCAGGGATCGCGTGCGCAGCATCTGCCTATGCAATTGTCACGGCAGTAGGAGGGCTCGGAGGGTTACTCTTGTCGATCCCGGTGGCTGCAGTTGTCTACGCTGTGTTCCTTCGGCTTACGAAGTCCGTTCCGGCTTCCGACCTGCAGGTAATTGAATCTGCCGTAGAGAAGTTCGCACCGGCGCGATTCAAACCCTTGCTCAAACCGGCCATTTCACTGCTTGGCACCAGCACTCCGGGTTAACGCTATTCGGGAATACTTCAGTACCTGCGGTTATCATGAGAGCCTGCGTTAACAAAATTGTGATAGGACCGGATGCACACGGCCTCGATGCAACTGGCCGTGACCGGTTGCCTTGTCCATCCCGGAATGTGTGGAACTGATTGAAAATGCCCGACTTTGGTACCTGCCCAATTGTCTATGACGACGTATCGGCAATCGTATCTTCCCCATGCCAGACATTTCGCCGGAGTACAGGCGTATTGCTTTGCCGCTCCTGGGCCCATGCCGAGCTATGCAGCCGAAAATTCTACAAGGTTCTGGCAGACAATATGGCATCCGCCGGTTTCCCGACATTGCGCTTTGACTATCCAGGCACTGTCGACTCCGGCGATCCACCGACGGATGGCGGTCTTGAAGATTGGGTGAGTGCTGCCGACAGAGGAGCCGACGTTCTAAGGGACCTCGGCTGTGACACCATCGTTGTTTTCGGGTTCTGCTTCGGTTCCATTATCGCGCATGATCTTCTGCAGCGTCGCAACGATGTCTCGGGTGCAATTTTCGCCGCCCCCGTCGTCAATGGCAGGCGCTACATTCGGGAAATCAACATTCGCGAAAAAGTGCTTTTCGAGACCGAGCGCATTCCCCTTGAGCGGCTCGACACAAGCCGCACATCGCTTTTAGGCAATGTCATGCCTGAACAACTGGTCAAGGATGTATCTGCAACCAAGCTCGACGCACCCGAGATACTTGCAGATGTCCCAGTACTTTTGTTCAGCAGGGAAAACACCAAGGGCGATCTCGATTTTTCCGAAAAGCTCA
>NZ_JAILWL010000063.1 GCF_025698965.1 Roseibium sp. | reverse complement strand
GCACATAGCCACTCCAACAGCTCCACATGATCCGGACCTTCGACGTCGAACATATAGAAATGCGACAGGTTGATGATGCCGCAATCTTCGCTCAGCGCCAGATGTTCGGCATTGGATACCCGCCAGAAGTGACGATTGTCCCACTCGTTTTCGCGGACCGGTACCTTGTTGCCATATTTTTCAAGCAGATGCTCGTTGGCTGCGTAACCGTGCGCGCGCTCCCAACCGCCGAGTTCCATGAAATATCCGCCCAGTTCAACCTCGCGCTCATAAAACGGAGAGCGTTTGACATTGCGTGCGGACGCATAAGGTTCACGCGGATGAATAGCCGGGAAATAGATTTTCTCCGCAGCTTCGTTGCAGCGTCCAGCGATGTATTCTTCGGTCAGCTGGTGCTCATAAAAGCGCGAATAATCGATCGTTGCATGATCGATTTCGGTGCGCCCATCCGTGATCCAGTCCGCAATCAGCTTGCCGTATCCCGGACCGTCCTTCACCCAGATAGCAATGCAGTACCAAAGGCCACGCACCTTCTGGCTTTCGCCGCAGGACGGACCACCAGCTGCAGATACTTGCAAAAGACCGTTGAATGAATGCCCCTCATTGTAGCCGAGTTCACCCAATATCGGCGTCAGTTCCATTGCCCGCTCGAGAGGCTCGATGACCTGCTCCATTTCCAGATCACGCTGCGACGGAGACAAACGCGCCTCCTCCTTTTCCTGGAGATCGCGCGGATGACACATGCGGGGATTCGTAGTCTCGTAATAACCCCATTCGATCTGACCGCCTTCGGTCGTCTTCGGATCTCCAGTATCGCGCATGTAGGCGGAATTGCCCTGGTCACGAAGCAGCGGGAAACCGATATCCTTGCCGGTACCTTCAAATTCGTTGTACGGACCGAAAAATGTTAGCGGGTGATCAACGGGCATAACCGGCAGATCTTCCCCAACCATATTGGCAATCAGACGGCCCCAAAGGCCGGCACAGACGATAACATGATCAGCCATGATGGTGCCGCGATGTGTAACGACCCCCTTGATCCGACCGTCTTCAACAAGTAGCGACTGGGCAGGCGTATTGGCGAAAGCTCGGAGCTTCCCGGTTTTCTCGCCGTCATCGACAAGCTTGCCGGCAACCGTTTGCGACCGCGGAACAACGAGACCGGCATCGGGGTCAAACATGCCCCCCTGCACCATGTCTTCGTCTATAAGCGGGAATTTTTCCTTTATCTCGGCAGGGCTGACCAGGTGAATACGCGTTCCAAAGGCCTTTCCTGAAGACACCTTTCGCTTGATTTCCTCCATCCAGGCGTCGTCACCGGTTCGCGCGACCTCAAGACCGCCGACGCGGGCGTAGTGCCCCATCTTGTCAAAGAAATCGATCGAATACTGCGTCGTCCAAACGGAAAGATAGTCATGGCTGGTCGTGTAACAGAAATCGGAGGCATGCGCCGTGGAACCGATATCAGTCGGAATACCGGATTTGTCGATGCCAACGATATCGTCCCAACCACGCTCAATGAGGTGGTGCGCCACCGAAGCTCCGACTATGCCACCCAGTCCGACGATGACAACTTGGGCCCTGTCAGGAAATGCTGACATTTTTCATTCCTTTTCAATAGATCGGAAGCGACGTGTCAATGCAACGCTCCCGCCTTCCTTGACCATCTGCGACGGAAATCTCGGATCCACGAACCGCCCATGCTAGGCAGCAGGTTGACACCGGATTCGATGTTTTGACGTGCAGTATCGCGACAGAAGTAGGATCAAAATAGCTCAATTGCGTCATGGCGGCATTATCACCACGACACCGCCCGGAAAATACTGCGCTGCTAAGACCTGTAATTACACGGCCTGCCAAACATTGCCGTAAATGTGGGAGTACGTAACCTGAAAGATGGTAGACTATGGCGCGCATTCGCAAATTTGCAGATGCCCGCGTGTTCAGAATCACGAATTGTTGCCTGAAACACGGAAGTAAGTGGACTTCTTTTTCAAAATCGACCAACAAGTGCCATCACGCTTTTTGGGTCATGCCGCATTTAAGGTATTGTGCGACGCATCTAGAGCCGGGCAACCGAAGCAGCTGATAAAGACTACACAAAACGAAATACCATTTTGGGAGCTGAATAATGTCAGACGCAGCCACTTCTGGCCGCCGAGGAAGATCCGCCCGCCGTGAACGCAGGCAAGCAGGCCCGGTAGGCCAGGCCGTTCCCTATATCTCCAGAAACATCCCTCTCTACGACGTCTTGAGCGAAGAAGGTGTAGAGAAGATCGAAGCGAATGCAGACCGCATCCTGGCAGAGATCGGCCTGGAATTCAGGGAAGATCCGGAAATTCTCGAGATCTGGAAATCTGCAGGTGCGGAAGTTGATGGCGAGAGAGTTCGCTTTCCCAAGGGCATGCTGCGCGAGATACTGAAGACGGCTCCATCTCAATTCACTCAGCACGCGCGGAACCCCGCCAGAAACGTTGAAATCGGCGGAAAAAACCTCGTTTTTGCGCCGGTCTACGGCCCACCATTTGTAACCGACCTCGATCAAGGCCGGCGCTACGGGACGATCGAGGATTTCCGAAATTTCGTAAAATTGGCCTATATGTCGCCTTGGCTCCACCACTCTGGTGGCACCGTGTGCGAACCGGTCGACCTGCCGGTCAACAAGCGTCATTTCGATATGGTCTATTCCCATATCAAATATTCCGACAAACCGTTCATGGGCTCGGTTACAGCGCCAGAACGCGCCGAAGATTCGGTCAAAATGGCGCAAATTGCATTCGGTGAGGAATTTGTCGACCAAAACTGCGTCATGATCCAGCTGATCAACGCCAATTCGCCACTTGTCTTTGACGCAACCATGCTGGGCGCACTGAAAGTCTACGCGCGTCATAATCAGGCCTGTATTGTCTCACCGTTTATACTGGCGGGCGCAATGAGCCCTGTAACAGTCGCTGGAACTCTTTCCCAGGTCCTCGCCGAAGCCATGGCAGGCTGTGCCCTTACGCAACTAGTGCGCCCGGGAGCTCCTGTCGTATTCGGTGCCTTCGTCAGTTCCATTTCAATGCAATCCGGTGCGCCGACTTTCGGAAGCCCGGAAGGCTCTCTTCTGTTGAACGGCGCTGCAAAGCTGGCGCGCCGCCTCAATCTGCCCTTCCGGTCCGGAGGCTCGTTCACCGCCTCCAAGGTACCTGACGCGCAGTCAGCACAGGAATCGGCGCAAACAATTCTGGCAACCGTCCAATCGGGTGTTAACTTTGCTCTGCACTCGGCCGGTTGGCTTGAAGGCGGTCTTTGTTCATCTTATGAGAAATTCGTCATGGACGCCGATCAACTCGGCATGATGCATGTTCTAGCCAAAGGCATTGAGGTTTCCGAGGAAACTCTCGCGATGGACGCACTGCAGGAAGTCGGACCCGGAGGTCACTTTCTCGGTGCCGCGCATACGCAGCGAAATTTCGAAAGCGCGTTTTTCCGGTCTTCGATCGCCGACAATAACTCCTATGAGCAATGGCTCGCCGATGGAGAGCTTGACGCTGCCAGGCGTGCAAATGCCCGTTGGAAAGAGCAATTGAGGGCATATTCCGGACCGGAGCTGGATCCCGGAATTGATGAAGCCCTTCAAAGCTTCATCACCGAACGAAAGGCTTCGTTCCCCGACAGCAACGTTTGATTGAGACCAGATCACAAACGCCCCGTCAAAAGCGGGGCGTTTTCTTTTCGACGGATGAACCGTCAGTTGTATTTGCTTGTTAGCGAATTTTCCTTGGCGCCGGACTAAATTTTGCCGAACATCTTCCACAAATTATCTCATCGAATATAAGGTTGCCTTTTAGATCGCATCTTTGACTGGTAGAAACGTTCCAAAGCATGAGATAAGCTCAGGTGGGGCAGTCTGTACTTCAGACGGAATATGGTGGGAAATAGTAGGGCGAGCAAAAGAAATGAACACTCTGTGTTGAGACAATAGTCATAAAAATCAATAATTTAACCGATCCAAACACATAAAATTAGGTTGTTCTGTGGCGTCGCTTACTTCAAATATCGATATTCTTGGTTATTCCACCCGGCTACCCGGTGCCAACAATTCAGGTGAATTCTGGTCCTTGCTAAAAGAAGGCAAGTGTTCCGTTACGTCTGTCTCACCCGAGCGCTGGCCTTTGGCAAGGTTTGGTAATCCACAACAATCAACCTCTGGTAAGACCTACACCTGGGCGGCGGGGCAACTCGATGACGTCTGGGGGTTCGATCCTGCTTTTTTTGGTATTTCACCTCGCGAAGCAGTCCAAATGGATCCCCAGCAACGATTGCTGCTTCAACTGGTCTGGGAAGCTCTCGAACACGCCAACATTCGTCCCAGCGACCTGGCCGGAACGGATACCGGCGTTTATGTTGGTGCATCGTCACTTGACTACCATCACCGGTTTCTCGTCGACCCGGCGATGGCGGACATGCAGTTTATGACCGGCAATACGTTGTCGATCGTTTCCAATCGCATCTCCTATATCTATGATCTCCGGGGACCTAGTTTTACGGTCGACACGGCTTGTTCTTCCTCGATTGTCGCGTTGCATGAAGCTGTTTCCGCGATTGAAAGCGGTCAGATAGACACAGCTATCGTGTGCGGTGTCAGCCTTTTGCTGAGTCCCTTTGCCTTTGTAGGTTTCTCACGTGCGACAATGCTGTCACCAACAGGATTGTGTCAGGCATTCGATGCCAACGGTGACGGTTATGTCCGCTCGGAAGGCGGTGCCGTTCTGGTCTTACGGGCGAAGCGCGCCGGTTTACCTGAAGGAACAAAGAGCCACGGCAAATTACTCGCGACCGGCATTAACGCGGATGGTCGCACTGTAGGCCTTTCGCTTCCCTCTCCTTATGCACAGGCAGATCTTCTGAGAGAGATTTATCAAGGTCTGGAAATCAACCCGGCCGAACTTGCATTCGTGGAAGCTCACGGCACCGGAACCCGTGTGGGCGACCCGGCCGAAGCCGATGCTCTTGGAAAGGTCATCGGACAAAAAAGAAGCAAAGTCCTGCCGATAGGCTCGGTGAAGACAAATGTCGGTCACCTGGAGCCGGTATCGGGCCTGATTGGGTTGCTTAAGTCGGTTATGGCCTTGAAGGAAGACACTCTTCCGGCCTCACTTCATTTCAACACGCCAAATCCAGACATCCCATTCGAAGATCTGAACCTTACAGTTGCCAACGAAACAATCAGTCTCGAGCGGACTTCGGAACGCAGGCTTGCTGGTGTAAACTCATTCGGTTTTGGCGGCACCAATGCTCACGCAGTCATCGGTGACGCGGACCCGGCACCTTCAGCGAAAAACAAGTCGTCTGAATCTGCTCCCCTGGTGCTCAGCGCGCGCTCAAAGGAAGCCCTGAAGGAAGTTGCGGGCTGCTTCGCAAACCGTCTGGAAGGCGAAGATGCCCTGGCAGCAGGCAATGTGATCGCGACCGCTGCTCACGCCCGTGATCTGCTCTCTGAGCGTATTGTTGTTCTTGGAAAAACGAAGCAAGACAAATTGTCGGCGCTGCGTGCATTTGCTGACGACGAAGAACACGGACCTGACGTCATTCCCGGCAGCATTATCAAGGCCGACGCTAAAGTTGGCTTCGTATTCTCCGGAAACGGCTCACAATGGGCCGGAATGGGCCAAGAAGCCTATCAGGCTGATACAGCATTTCGAAAAGCATTCGACAAGGTCGACAAGATTTTCATGGGATTGAGTGGCTGGTCACTCGTCACCACGCTGTTTGCCGAAGATCTGGAGACAGACCTTGAACGGTCGGAAATTGCACAACCTCTGCTGTTCGCCATACAGGTTGGCATTGTTGAGTCTCTTCGCGGACGTGGCATCACTGCCGCCGGCGCTGCCGGTCACTCAGTCGGTGAAGTTGCCGCAGCCTGGTGCTCCGGCGCACTTGATCTGAAACAGGCCGTCAAGGTCATTCGCGCCAGATCCAGCGAGCAAGAGGTTGTGCGTGACCTCGGATCCATGGGCGCCTTGCTGCTTCCTGCCGAACAGGCAGTCGCCGCAATTGAAGAAAGCGGCCTTCCACGACTGGAACTTGCTGCCGACAACAGCCCGCGCAGCGTGACTATTTCCGGTGACAGCGAAAGCCTGGACGCGTTTGCAAAGTTTGCCCGGAAAAAGAAATGGGCAATGCGCAGACTCAATCTGGCCTATCCATTTCATAGCGCTCTTGTTGATCCGATCGAACAGCCACTTCTGGACGCGCTAGGCGGATTAAAACCGTCAAAGCCGAAATTGCCTTTCTATTCGACCGTGGAACCCAAAGAGGAGGCAGTTAAAGTCTCGGCCGAATACTGGTGGAAGAACGTCAGGCAACCGGTACTGTTTGCTGCCGCAATCGAAAACATGACCGCGGACGATTTCAACATTCTGGTTGAAATCGGACCCAAGCCGGTTCTTGGAACCTACGTCAATGATGTACTTCGCTCCAAGGGAAAGAAAGCCAAGGTTCTGGAAACACTCAAGGAACCTTCCCAAAAAGCGTCGACAATCAAGGGCAATCCCCTGGACAGGATTGCCGCGTCAATCCTTGCTCATGGCGGCACGACCGATCTTGAAAAATATGTCGGCCCGAGACCTGCCAACTTCGCAGCTCTACCGCTCTATGCCTGGCAGAACTCGGACTACCGGCCTGAGAACAGCTCGGAACGAGTCGATTTCATGTTCGGGCAAACCTGGCCGCTTCTCGGCTACAGGTTGAGACAAGATACTGCTGAATGGTTTAACCACATCGACAGTCATTCGCTTGCGTTCCTGGAAGACCACAAGGTTGAGGACAGTGTTGTCTTTCCTGCTGCCGGCTTCATTGAGATGTGTCTCAGGGCTTCACTTCGCTGGACCCAAGGCGACCTGATCGAGCTCAGGGATTTTGACATTGTCCGGCCACTTGTCGTTGAGGGCGACGAAGTCTGGGAAACTCAGGTTCGCATTTCTTCCGACGATAAAGTTATCGAAGTGCTGTCACGTCCGCGTCTATCGGACAGTGACTGGTCGTTGAACGCGCGCGGGTCATTCATAACTCCCTCCACGAATTCACGGGCTTCTTGGCTGAAAACCGGATCAGACACGATTTCTACATTGAGCCACGAAAAGCTTTACGACATCACCAAAACCTTCGGGCTCAATTACGGTCCGGCATTCCGCCGTGCTGATAAAGTGGTCAGGCATTCCCAAACACAGGCCACAGTCACCCTGCTTGAGCAGGAGCCAAGCCTTGATGGACTTCAATTTGCACTTTGTCCGACGCTTTTGGATGCCGGGTTCCACGGGCTTTTCGCTCTGCTTGACGGTGTCG
This sequence comes from Roseibium sp., assembly GCF_025698965.1. Lineage (GTDB taxonomy): Bacteria > Pseudomonadota > Alphaproteobacteria > Rhizobiales > Stappiaceae > Roseibium. Next base: position 11,537 of record NZ_JAILWL010000063.1, on the reverse strand, counting down.
AGGGTGTTCCTCGGAACACGTCTTTCTTGCCTATACGTATGGGCACGTTGCGTCTGCTCGCTCCGGACGCAAGACCTGCAATCGTAAAGATTGAAGTTACCAAGGCCTCTTCCCGCTCAGTTGAAGCGAATTTCGAATTCCTCGACATGGACGGATTAACGATTGCAAGGCTTACCAAAGCCCGGTTCAAGGCCGTCACGCTCGGTCAGAACACCCGTCCGGACGATCTGGTTTACCGTCAAATCGCGACCATACTCCCTGAGGCAGGGCGGACGTCCGTTCTTGACGACAATTTCGAGGGCCTAAGGCCACTTGCGGAGGGACTGGAGCTTGCCGGATCGGAAGACGGGGAGTTGGACGACAATCGTGTCCTCGTTGAAGCTCTCGGCAGAACAATCGCACACTCTGTCCTGTTCGACTTGTTGGGAGACGAACCTATTCAATTATCAGCGCTGGTTGCTTCGGGAAAACTGGACGAAACAGCAGCTCCGCTTGCAGCAAGCATATTGCATTGGCTCGTCGAATGCGATTTGTGTTCGGAAACCGAAGACGGCTGCTTCCAGCTTTCCACGCCCTCAGAAAGCCCTTCTGCACATGAGCTATTGCAGGCACTGACAGACGGAGGTGGTGAACATATTGCCGAAGCTGCGCTCCTTGCGCGACTCTGGACCGGCCTTGCCGAGGTGCTCGCGACAGGTCTTCAGGAAACACCTGGCAAACTCTATTCCTCAAGTCTTTTTGAAGCCTATAGCACTGCTTCTCCCGGCAAGAGGGAACTCACCTCAGCACTTGAAAAAAGTGCCCTGAAGTTTATCGCTGACTGGCCGGAAGACCAGGTTCTACGCATTCTACTTGTAGGTGCCACTACAGGCCTTGCAACCAATATCGATGCTGCCCTCAACCCTGGCACAATGGCGCTTACGGTAACGGACGCGAATTCTGCCGCTGTTGGACGCGGCGAGCGCCTATGGCAGGGAAGTTCGGCTACCGGTTTTGTTGAACCGACAGAAGCTGACTTCATCGCTGAACGCAGATTCGATTTGGTTTTGTTTGACACCTCTCTGTCGGATATTGACGCAGATACGCTGAAACGCTTTGCCGGTTCAGTCACACACGGCGGTGTTGCCCTCGCAGCGGAAGCGCTCCCCCACCCGCTGACCGACCTCCTCCTGGGTGTGGGTGCGAATTGGTGGGATGACAGTGCATCCGCCGAATTTCCAGTCACCAAACAACAAAACGACTGGCAAAAACCCCTGGAAGCGGCCGGTTTCCGGGACGTTGAAACCGTACCACTAAGAAGTACATTGATCGAAGCTGATCTCATTTGCGCTCGTGCCGCAGAACAAGCGGACGGAACTCCAAACGAAATCGACACTGTCAGTGAAGAAATTGAACCTGACGTCAAAAAATACTTGCTGCTGACCGATGCCGAAGGACTGGCACATCGTCTGGCTGAGGGATTGAAGTCCTGCCTGGAACGGAGTGGCCACAGCGCAACTCTGCTTGTTCCTGGTGACGTCACTGAACAACTCGGTGAGGGAATCTGGAGTGCCGCGCTTTATGCAAATCAGCAGGACGACGCACCTGATGATGTGCTTCAGGGCCTGGTTGCAGACCATAGCGGCAGGATCGTGCATCTTCTGGGCGCTTATTCAGCGCCAGACAACGCTCTTGCCGCAGTAGATACCCGGGCATTCAGCCTGATGACCCTGCTAAACGCACTTGGCCATACCGATGGTGAGATTACTTTGGTTGCTCCAGCTGGCGCCCAGGACTTTGCAAGCAACAGAACGCCTGCCCCCGAACAGGCTGGCTTCTGGGCATTCGGTCGGGTGGTCATGAATGAGTATCCGGATGCAAATCTGAAGTTGATCGATGTCTCGCCCGATTTGGAACCAGGTATTGCGGCAGCACGTTTATCCGACGAGATTCTGGTCTCGAACGGTGAGCGTGAAATTGTGTTGGATAGCAAGACCCGTTCCGGCCTTAGGTTGGTAAAAGGCGGGGTGTTGTCGGATGAAGCTCTTCCGGAGGGAGTAGAACCGGCCTTGCGTTTGGACATTATCCGCCAGGGTTCCCTTGATCAATTGGCCTGGCAAGCCGTAAGCCGTGCACCTCTTGAAGGCAAAGACGTCGAAATCGCAGTAGACGCTAGCGGATTGAATTTCCGCGATGTCATGTGGGCTCTCGGACTATTGCCGGAAGAAGCACTCGAAGACGGATTTGCTGGTCCTACTCTCGGCATGGAATGTTGCGGGCATGTGGTTGCCTGCGGTCCGGAAGTCACGAGATTTCGTCCGGGAGACAAGGTGATAACGTTTGCACCTGCCTGTTTCGCATCTCACGTGACGGTGGATGAAAGCGGATGTGCGCCGATGCCAAGCACAGTCTCGGCAGAAGAAGCAGCAACCATTCCGGTTACCTTCCTCACCGCGTATTACGCACTTGTTCATCTGGCTGCATTGTCGGAAGGCGAGACTGTTCTGATCCATGGGGGCGCAGGTGGTGTTGGCCTGGCAGCCCTGCAGATTGCCAAGTGGCGTGGTGCGAAGATCATTGCCACTGCAGGGTCGGAAGACAAGCGCAATACGCTGAAACTTCTGGGTGCTGATCTTGTGCTCGATTCGCGCAGCCTTGCCTTTGTTGACGCGGTTATGGAGGAGACTTCGGGCGCAGGTGTGGATGTGGTTCTGAATTCCCTCTTCGGTGAAGCAATGGAACGCAGCATCGAGGTTCTTAAGCCGTTTGGCCGTTTCCTGGAACTCGGCAAACGCGATTACTACGGCAATACGCGCATAGGCTTGCGTCCGTTCCGCCAGAATCTGACTTACTTTGGTATTGATGCTGACCAACTGCTGACACGGCAACCCAAACTGGCCGAAGACCTGTTCGTCAGGCTTGTCGAGCTTTTTGAAGACGGAACGCTCCGCCCTCTGCCGCACCGTGTCTTTGAAGCGAATGATGTTGTTGATGCCTTTCGCTTGATGCAGCAGGCGGGCCATATCGGGAAGATCGTGATCCGACCTCCGCAGGTACCCGAAAGGATGCCTGTCGAACGAACGATTGAATTCGATACTGACGCGACCTACCTGGTTGCAGGTGGATTTGGCGGTTTTGGTGCGGCGCTTCTGAACCGACTTGCAGATCACGGTGCCAGAGACATAGCGGTTCTGAGTCGCCGTGGCGATACCAGCGAGGAGGCGCAGGCCGTAGTTCGTCAACTGACTGAGCGCGGCGTCACAATCAATGGGTATGCCTGCGATATTACCGATGAGAAAGCGGTCAAGAATACCTTGAAGGAAGTCCGTTCGACGGGCAAACCACTTAAAGGTGTCTTTCACACGGCGATGGTCCTCAATGACGTACTTCTCGCCAACATGGACCACGAAGGACTGACCAAGGTTCTTGCTCCGAAAATTCGCGGTGCGGAATTGCTTGATCGTTACACTGCGGATGATCCGCTTGACCATTTTGTCCTTTATTCCTCGGCGACGACTCTTGTCGGAAACCCAGGACAGGCAAACTACGTCGCTGCGAATGGCTATCTTGAAGGCCTGGCCCGCAAACGCCGCGCGGAGGGCAAGCCAGCTCTGGCTGTTGCCTGGGGTGCCATCTCTGACGCAGGATACCTTGCGCGCAATGAGGACGTGAACGAATTGCTTTCACGCAAGCTCGGTCGTCACGCCCTGACCGCCAACGAAGCGCTCGACGGATTGATGATGCTCATGGCATTGCCGAAGTCAGATCCGGTTTCTCAGGCCGCACTCGGCTATGCAAGGATCGATTGGCATGCGGCCAGAAAAGATCTTGCGCTGGTCGGAACACCGCTGGTTGATTTGCTTGGTCTCGGCGACGATGACGATGCAAATGCAGAGGGCATGATCGACCTCGCGGCGATGTTGGATGGGATGGATCAGGTGACCGCCGCGCAAACCGTCGCGAAATTGTTGGCGGCTGAAATCGGAAAGATCCTCAGGATCGCACCGGAAGAAATTGATCCTCACAAGCCATTATCGGATATCGGGATGGATTCGCTGATGGCGCTTGAGCTTCGCATGAGCGCGGAGCAACAACTCGGGATCGATATTCCTCTGATGTCGCTTGCAAACGGTGCAACATTGATTGATCTTTCCAGTCGCGTCGCCAACAGAGTACTTGGTGAAGAAACGGCTTCGGGAATTTCTGACGAAACTCAGCAGCTTGCCAGCTTGCATATGGATGATGATCGGCCTGAAACAGAAGACCTGTCCGATGTTGCAGCCGAAGTTGAAAACAAGAGCCGGGAATTGGGTTCGTTCCTGTAACCGGTAGAACAAAGGAATATGCGATATGGGCGCCGATGACCGCGCCAAGCTGATGGACAGTCTGAAAGCCACCCGCAGGTCAGCGCGTGGCCGTGGCGCCAAATCTGAATCCCGTCAGCAGGCCCCCGCACCAAAACGCAAAGTCTACGATTTCAAGGAATTGCCTCAGGTCAAGCAGCTGCAAATGCATCGCGCGGCAGCGGACATGATGGGTATCGAAAATCCGTTTTTCCGACCGCATGACGGATTGGCTGCGGGCACCAGCGTCATTGACGGTAACAACTATGATAATTTTGCATCATACAATTACCTGGGGCTGAACGGACATCCATCCGTAAACGCAGCAGCGAAAGCAGCGCTTGAGCAATTCGGAACGAGTGTTTCTGCGAGCCGGATAGTTGCTGGTGAGCGTCCCTTCCATTCGGAACTGGAAGCAGCACTGGCCCGAATTCACGGTGTGGAGTCGGCTATTGTCATGGTTTCAGGTCATGCGACCAACGTGACGACAATTGGACATCTAATGCAAAAGGGCGATCTGGTTTTAACCGATTCCTTTGTGCACAACTCGATTGCCGAAGGCGTCAGATTGTCAGGCGCAACGCGCATGAACTTTCCGCATGACGATCTTGATGCGCTTGAAAAGATGCTTGCCGACCAAAGGCATAAATTCGAAAAAGTGCTGATTGTCGTTGAAGGTCTGTACTCAATGGATGGGGACTTTCCCGATCTGAAGCGCGTTGTCAAACTCAAGCAAGCCTACGATGCATGGCTCATGGTCGACGAAGCACACTCGATAGGAGTTCTTGGCAAGACCGGAAAGGGAATCGCCGAGCATTTCAACATCGACCCTGAAGACGTTGAGATGTGGATGGGCACGCTCAGCAAGACTTTTTCTTCCTGCGGGGGTTACATCGCAGGTTCTAAGGTTCTTTGCGACTATCTGAAAGTCTCTGCGCCCGGTTTTGTGTTTTCCGTTGGCCTGTCTGCCGCGCTGGCAGGAGCTGCTATTGCCTCTGCTGAACTTCTCGAGAAGGAACCAGAGCGGGTCGGTCGCCTACAGAAGAACGGTGCGCTCTTTTTAAAGCTGGCAAAGGAGGCTGGTCTGAACACAGGCCCAAGTGCAGGCTATGCTGTCGTTCCAGTAATTGTTGGCGATTCTGCTGGTGCGGCAACACTTTCCAACCGTTTGCTCGCAAAGGGCATTAACGCCCTTCCGATCATATTTCCAGCTGTTCCCGAGAAGTCGGCACGTATTCGCTTTTTCATTACAAGCGAACACACAGAGGAGCAGATTGCCCGCGCGGTTGAAACAACAGCGTCCGAGCTTGATGCAATGCGGGCTGACGGTAATGCCGTCGACCGGTTAATAAAAGCAGCTAGATAGTCTTTTCAAATCTGACTTGATGCCGGGCATTTTGTTGCCCGGTATTTCCAGACAATACCCTGCGTTAATTGTCTGCTGTCTCCCGATAGCGGGGGTCCTGTTCGATTTCCGCTTCGAACCCACCAAGAAAAAGATCTCCGATTTTTGGTGGCAGTAGGTTTTGCAATCGAATGCCGAGCGCAAGCATGAACGGAAACGCGTAAAACGACTTCTTTTTCTCAATTGCCTGTCGCATCATTCTCGCCGCTTTGTCGGCCGGCATTTCGAAGGGTTTGGCTCCCTTGTGTCTGGCTGACATCGGTGTTGTGACAAATCCGGGACAGAGAATTGTCACCGAAATGCCAAAAGGTTTGAGCCACCCTCTCAGTGAATGGCCATAAGCAATGACGGCAGCCTTGGTTGCGCTGTAGCTTGGCATATCCGGCAAGGCACGCATACCCGCCAACGAAGAGACGAGGACAACTTGCCCGCTTTTTCTGAATTGCATGCCATCGATGGCACCAGCGACCGTATTGACCACGCCGCGATAGTTCACATCGATCTGACGATCGCTGTCAGCGTCGGTCTCGCGTGTGCGGTTGCTGCCCAATCCCGCCGTAACGCCTGCATTGGCGATGACGATCTCAATCGGATATCGTTCATCCAGATCATGCAGATACTGGTGCAGCCGTTCCCTGTCCCGGATGTCGATCGCAGCGATTTCACCGTCGGCTCCCTGCGACTTAATACTGTCGAGCAGCGGTTGCAGGCGTTTTTCGTCACGTGCAACAAGCGCAATGTATATTCCGGGCTTGGCTAATTCGCGTGCCAGCGCCTGCCCAATGCCACCGCTTGCACCGGTCAATACGATGACGGTCTTGGCAGCACCATTCATCATCAGATCTTCCCTCAACATCAAATTCCAAGTTTCCGGCCAAGCCAGGATGCATGTCTCTTCACGGTGGTGGTGATCAAATGCCTCCTGTCTTTACGCTGACTTGTCAGTCTGGTGACCAGAAATTCCGGCGTGCACGGAAGCAAGGTAACCGGATCGATGGTACGGGCATATTGTACCAATGCAAGATAGACCAGTTCCGGCAATGTTCGGTTTCGTTGCCTGCCTTCAATCTCCGTCAAATCTTCTGATAATCCCCAACCAGCGTAAAACGGAGCACCATGTACAACCACCTTCTTGTCCCTCAAAAGCGCTTCGAAACCGGACAGCGAAGAGAACGTCTCGACAATATCGACCGCATCGAGCAAGTCGATGATATCGGCCTCTTCTGCTATTTCATCCGCGTAGTTCAACGCGTCTTCTCGCGATAGCTTGCCTTTGCGCAATCCGGTCTCGACATCAGGATGTGGCTTGAAAATCAAATATGCATCCGGATTTCGCTTCCGGGCCAATTTCAGAAGATCCAGATTGACATTCGGAGTGGTAGCGCAGGCAATCGTCGCTGATTTTGATTTTCGAATGGCAGCATCGTCAGCCACCTGTCCTGGCACGAGGAGTTTTTGTTTGTTTTCTGGAAAGTCATAGTGTCGAGATTTGCCGAAATTGTACTTTGAAACCCGGGCTGTTCTGATCAGATCGGTCAGTGCAGTAGCTCGATCTTGCTCATGATCGGAAAGATCGTACTCGTTCAGCAGGGCCTCCAGCCGACTCGGCCTTGAGGGGTCATAGTAGATACCCAGGTCATCAACCGCGAGCATTGCCCCCCTGGCCAACCCTGCCCCAAGCCCGACGGATCGCAGAAACCCATCTTCGATCCTGAAAAGCGGAATGTTTTTTTCGCGGCAGTCTTTCTCAAAGGTGAGGTCAGTCCGGCCAGCCCAAGACAAGATTTTCCCATTGCTCTGCAACGCAGCGGAAATCGTCTCGTCCTGTGTTTCATGAAAAGTGACCTGCCCTCCTTGGCCGGAAAATGTCGCGCTGATTGACGGGTGGTTCCAGTATTGAGCGCCGTAGCAATGGCTAGGAGATTGGTTCGACTGCCAGTGCCGTTGAACCGTCTCGTAAATGAGGACGGCGTCCTTCAAGCCAATCGGTTCACCTGTATAAGGGGAAAACCAAATCGTGAAGTCGACTAAAAGCCTCTCCAGAAGGACGTCGATCTCGCATCCGGCTTCCTCGCAAACCTGTGTCGCGAGTAGCCAGAACCAGTCTCCTTGCAGTTGCTTCTTGGAAGGTCCACCCGCCAACAGGGTTCCAAAAACCCGGGCACCGCTCCCTCTGTTTTCCTTTTCACCCGCTTGCTCACAGGACAACCCAAGCGCACGCCACCTTGCCAGATCGAACGGAACTGCCCCCATTGAACTGGACTTCGCAAGGACCTTGTTGAGTGCGCTCTTGACGTGCAGCTCAACTGTGTAGCTCACGAGGACTTCATTTTGCGGTAGCGGTAGCGGTAGCGGCAGCACAAGGAGACTTGCGGGAACACGCTTGGCATTGATGGGTGTGGGCCCGTCCAACAACAGAACTGGTTGAGCGTTCTTTCGTTCTGCCAACCGAATGGCTTCTGCCAGGTATCCAGGACCTGCCGCAATTATATTAGAGCTTTTCGCCCCGCCCATAAAAGTTTCATTGTCAATGGCCTGCTCAAGTGACAACCGCATTCCCTTGAAACCGGGATCAAGTATTTTGAACCGCCTGCGCCGAGGAACTTTCTGTCCTATCATAATGGCACTCCAAGTTCGCGGGCCCTTTCAAGCCTCGGTGGCGGTTCAATGAATGCGCCCAGCTGATTGAGTCTCCGGTCCGCAATCCTGTCGGCGATATTGCGCGCAGCTGCTTCGACGCCCTCCTTGTTGTGAATGGAGCCACGAACCTGCGTAGCAACTGCGAGAGCCTGAACATAATCGTCCAGCAATTTCCTATCCGGTTTTTGCGGATTGTGCCAAAAGCCTGCCAAGTCACCCTGGTGTGTCAAACCGGCCACGTCATAATGAGCAGGTACCAGCGTCTTAACGGGAACTCCGGCCTGCAGTGCTTCCAACCCCGCCGTCGAATTCAGCGTAACAACACCGGAAGCCACTTCAAAGGGAGCCGCCAGACCACCGCCACCGAGAAAATGGATCCGGTTCCCGAGGCCCAATGAAAGTGCCATATCGTGACAGATGCCAGACCAGTCCTCAAATCCGACGTCCAGAGGATGGCTTTTGATGACAAGATGCGTGTCCTCAGGTGCATTTTCGGCAAGCGACCCAAGGACAATTTCCAAAACCTCTTTGAAGCTCTGAAAAGGAGAATGCCGACGCAATTGAAAGTCGCCTTCTAGCTGCAAGGGCAACACGAAACAGCGAGCTCCATCTTCTTTAAGCGCATCAATTTTCTGCGCAGCAACCTCGCTTCTATGCTTCTCTCTTATAAGCCGAATGCCTCCCCTCAGATATTCTTCAACGGGTGGGTGAATTGTGTGGCGCTGATAATGCGGATAAAGCGGCTTCAAAAACACATTCGTCAAATTATAGACAACGTCTGGTGCCGTCTGCAGCCAGAAGGATGACGGATATCTCGGCGTCAGATCCACTTCTCCTGCCCGCATGGCAATTTCACGGATCAATTCTGGATCACTGGGAAAGTGGCTGAGAGTAGACAGGCCGTTTCTTTCCAAAGTCATCCATCCAGGGCGTAGAGCTCCAAGCTCGGTCACTGCAATGAATGCCTTTTGTTCGTGCGCTTTTTCGATGGCAATTCTGTGATAAAGGCGCTGGTCGCCATGAAGGACGAGATCTGTTATTTCACGAGACTTCAGATAGTCAGTGACAAAGTTCGGCCAGTCTTCTGCTGTTCCTTTGAAATTGTCGCAGCCTTCACCATGCCAATGCAGCCAATCACCAGCACAAAAATTGATGCGGAACACGGAAAAACCGCGCCTTTTCAGGTGTTCACCCGTTTTTTTAAAGAGAGGTGACAGCGGTCCCTGCAAAAAAAGAATGCGTCGTTCGGACGGATCGGTCCCAAGTGCTCCCGACTTGGCTTCATCCGCGCCAGACATGGGTCCACCGCTCCATCTTACCGCGGGATCTTACTTGCTCAGAAAAGGACGTTGTGATGTTGCGTGCTTGTGCCTTTTCAAGCCGCGGGGGGTATTTGCAAAGTGCGTTCGGCAAATTGACACTGTCGGATATGATGCGTTCGGCCATCTCTTCAGCCGCTGCATGTCGCCCCTCGCTTGTATAAAAACACCCTTTGACCTGAATGGATGCCGCCAGCAACCTCTCCAAGGCGTCCAGCAGTTCCTGATCCGGCGGTGTTCCTTCGCGCCAGAATTCGTCCAGTGACCTTTGACAGGTCAAACCATCAATATCGTAAAGAGCAATTCCCAGAACTTTCGTCGGACATCCCACACGAAGGGCGTGAAGACCCGTTGTGCTGTTGATTGTAAGAGCGCCGCTGGCGTTCTTTAGAAGTTGTTGTAAATTGCCACCGTCAACAAGGAGGACACGTTTTTTCACACCGTGTTTCTTGGCAATTTTTGAAAGGATGCGGGACCACGGTTCCATGCCGTTATCGAGCGGATGTACCTTGAAAACGAGTCGAGCGGCCGAAGGTGCATTCTTCTTGAAAGACGCGATAACCTCTTCAGAGGCATCGGCGATGTGATCATACTGGGAATTGTATCGAAGCTGATAGTCACTCTGAAGCTGAAGCGGAAACACGTAATAAGGCAGACTGGTTGAGATAATGTCATCGATCACGTGATAAGCTCTGCGGTTCCTGCGTCCGGCAAGAGCCATTCGCGGAATATTGCTGAGATAGTCTATGAACGGATGATAAAGTTTGTCCCTGACATAACCAGGAAACGCCAAGGCAAACAAAACGTTTGCCATGTTATAGGAGACTTCGTTCACTGCTTCGTTGACGAACGGATACCGATACAGCGGCCGACGATCGATTTCAGGCAATTGCAGGCCTGTTTCACGTATCAGTTCGGCGTCTTCCGGAAACATCGAGTGCGATGACATTCCGTTGTATTCAAGAGTGATCCAATCGGGCCGCAAATAGCCGTTTTCGAATGTCAGGCATGTGGCCCCGGCTTTTGCGCCGACTTCCGCGGCTGCGACATGGTAGGGCACGCGGTCGGCGTAATATACGATGTGGGTGACTTTGTTTTTTTCAATGTAGACGCGAAGCCAATCAGGCCATGACTTCAAACTGCCCCGATAAGAAGTGCAACGTCGGTCATGCCAGCCCATCCAGTCTCCGGCGGACAGATTAATCCGAAGTGTTTTGACGCCGCGCTTCTCAAGACTGTCTGCGATTGTGCGTGCAAACACGCCCGGTGGTCCTTGCAGGAACAATACCACCATGGATCTTGTTGCACTCATCTTATCGGCCAATCTGCAGGCTTCAACGGCCCAATTTGAACATCCGGAACGCCGCTGTTAGCGACCAGACCTTTTAATCGGTTATTCGCTGAACCGTCGAGTAGTTACTGATCAACGGAGCAATGATTTGCAGGAATTTGCCGAGTTCCGCGGTCGGGTGGTTCGAAACGAAGATGATATCCTTGTCCCGCATTTCAAAGTGCTGGGACATGAAGAAGCCTTTGGGATCCCGCAAACCTAACTTGTAAACCAGTGGCACAGTGGTTTGACCGGCCAGTTTGGCATCGAGTTGCGGTTGGAGACGACGAACAAGCGCTGCGTCTTCATAGCGGAAAAGGAAGACACCGTTTGCATCGGCCCGCTCATCCCGCAACCCGCCCACGGTCGCCAGAGCTTCCGCCATTGTGACCGTTTTGGTCTTGAACGGAACAAGCTGATTTGATTTGACTGCTCCGAATGCCGAGAAAGTACGCGGTCTGTGCGACAGCAGAATATTATCGTTCGGTGAAATCAGAACGTTGTTTTCCGGAAAGTCGATC
>NZ_JAILWL010000629.1 GCF_025698965.1 Roseibium sp. | reverse complement strand
CCCCCTTTTTTCGGAGCCATTTTTTTCCTTTAAGGTGGCCAGCACCTGTCATTATGCGCTCAATTGATAAGGCCCGCATGCGTCATCGCCGCGCGAATTTCCATCTTTGTGCCTTCGGAAACCGGCACCAGAGGCAGACGCAGTTCTTCTTCGATCTTGCCAAGCAGCGACAAAGCATATTTAGCGCCTGTCGGGTTTGGTTCGAGGAAGAGCGCCCGATGAAGCGGCGCGAGACGATCCTGATAATCCAGTGCCTTTTCAAAATCGTTTGCAAGCGTAGCAGCCTGAAATTCAGCACATAGGCGCGGAGCCACGTTTGCAGTCACCGAGATGCAGCCAACGCCGCCATGCGCATTGAACGCAAGCGCCGAAATATCCTCTCCGGACAGCTGAATGAAATCTGGGCCACATAGTTCGCGCTGACGGCTCGCCTTTGCAAGATCAGCTGTCGCATCCTTTACGCCCTTGATGTTTTCACAGGTCTCGAATAGCTCCGCCATTGTTTCAGGCGTCATGTCGATCACCGAGCGTCCAGGAATGTTGTAAATGAGGATCGGCAGCCCAACAGCGTCGTTGATCGCCTTGAAGTGGGCCTTCAGTCCCGGCTGGTTCGGCTTGTTGTAGTATGGTGTCACGACCAGCAGTGCATCGGCACCAGCCTTTTCCGCATACTGGGCAAAGTCGATTGCCTCAAAAGTGTTGTTCGAGCCGGCCCCGGCAATCACCGGAACGCGACCTGCGGCTGCTTCCACGCACATTTCGATAACACGCTTGTGCTCCGCATGGCTCAATGTCGGGCTTTCACCAGTGGTTCCGACGGGAACCAGACCATTAGAGCCTTCCTTGATTTGCCACTCCACAAAATCCTGAAACCGTTTCTCATCGAGCGCCCCGTCCTTAAACGGTGTAATCAGCGCTGGAATGGAGCCTGTAAACATCTCGGTTTCCTCTTGGATCAGTCTTGTTGTTCTGACAGTTAAAAAGGTTCGTGGGTTGGTTGGAGGCGCAACATACTCATCTGCCGGAAAAGGGGCAATGGCTCCGAAGCCAATCAGCCCCCTAACCATGCCTTTTCTTTTGCACATTGCGCTTTTTCGGCGACACCGGAAACCAAAGGCAGGTGCGTATTAGCGCTTAGGCCTCTGGCAGTTCTTCGTCAACATCCCTATTCTTGAGCAGATCAGCCATAGGTGGACACGCTTTGGAGAAAACAATGACAACTGCGCCGCAAGAAGCGCGAACCGGGTCAATTTCCGCTCTTCGACTGAAACCTGCTGATTTCACCTGGAAGAGCTCCGACGGTCTCACCCTTGCCGGACAGATCTGGTCTCCCGACCTCCCTGAAGAAAAGGGCGTTAAATCACCCATTCCAGTTCTTTGCCTCCCAGGACTTTCAAGAAACTACCGTGATTTCTTTGATATAGCAGAATTTCTTCAACCTTTAGGTCATCAAGTAATTGCACTGGATTATCGCGGCCGTGGGAAAAGTGACTGGGATCCGGACTGGCGCAACTACGCCATGCCCATTGAAGAAAAAGATATTGATGCAGCAATAGAAGAACTCAGTCTTGAACGCTTCGCGCTTCTTGGAACATCGCGAGGCGGACTGCATGCACTCGTAATGTCCAGCCGCTATCCGGCAGAGCGAATGGCAGCGGTGATACTCAATGATGTCGGACCGCATATCGAAATGCGCGCAATTCACAGGATTGCAGCAACTCTCGGCCGCAAGATGACCTGTGCGTCTTTTGATGAAGTTGCGGAAATGCTTGTCCGGACCATCGGACATCAGTTTCCGGCATTTGGCAGGACAGAATGGCTCAAACTTGCCGGTCAGCTCGCTTCAGTGCAGGACGGAAAAGTTGTCCTGGATTACGACCCGGCTTTGGCACATCAATTGGCCAGTCTCGACGATGCCACGCCACTTCCCGATCTTTGGCACTTGTACGACCAGCTTACCGATCGACCCGTTCTGATACTACGCGGGGAACATTCTGATCTATTAAGTGATGATACCTGCCAGCGGATGCTGACTTCGCACAGGAACGCAACGCTAAAAACCGTTCCGGGCCAAGGACATGCACCGGTGATGTGGGAACCGGAAACCCATGAAGCCATTGCTGCTTTTTTGAAAACCGTTTGAAACGGTGGAGGTCACCGCAATTTTCGCTGCACAAAAAATTGCGCATTTGGGAATGCACTCTCGGTCCTATCCCGCAAAGAAAACTTTTGGACAAAAGAAAACCCGGCGTTTCCGCCGGGTTTTCCATCAAACCTCGAATGAGGATTGATTAGAACGTGCGCTGCATACGAACACCGAAGAGGAGTTCGTCGCGGTCAGACAGGCCGTCCGGAGAAGTGTTGGCGTAACCAACATCTGCACCCATGACGAAACCGGAGACCGGCTCCCACTGTACGGAACCGTCGATTGCCCAACGGTTGAAGTCTACGTTGGTGCCCTTCTGGTCGACGTCCATGTAAGAACCGTCGAGAGCCAGACCGATGGTGGACGTTGCCTGAACGTACAGACCAGCGGACAGGGAGTAACCAGTAGACGTGTCGTCAGTACCCGGGCCGTAATCGGAAACAGCTACGCCACCTTCGGTGGAGCCTGCGCCGATGTAGGACAGAGCGCCGTCAGCATAGAAGCCCTGGAAGTAGATGTTCGAACCGGAGTTGATCATCGGCAGGTTGACTTTCACGCCACCGCCAACTGCCCAACCGAGGCTGTCTTCGCCGCCAGTTGCGTTGTTGTTAGCAACATTCGGGTAAACCTGGTGCAGAGCACCGGAAAGTTGTGCGGAACCCCAACCCTGGGAGATGCCGAGAGCAGCAACTGCGTCGGGAGCACGTGTGCCACCGTAGGAACCAACTTCACGGGAAGAACGGTCTTCCAGAGCGATCGTTGCAGAGAAGCCGTTGCCGAATGCAGCGGTGTAAGCGATCTGGTTCAGAGTAGTATCCGACCAGTCACGACCGACGACACCCATGAACACCTGACCG
>NZ_JAILWL010000628.1 GCF_025698965.1 Roseibium sp. | reverse complement strand
GTCTTTTTCGTCTGAAACATTGCGATCGGGTTCTGCTGCAGCAGCATTGTCATCAGAGCGTTTCTTCAGGCCGTCATGTTCACGCATTCGCACAACAAGTGACTTGATGATCGCGTCCCCCTCGGAGAGATCGGATATCTCCTCACCTCTGACAGCACCACTCTTTTCAGCTGCCTTCATGCCGGCATCTTTGTCGTCGAACCTCATCAATTGTCTCCCGAAGCCCCGTCGGCATTGTTTTTGTTTTTTGAGCCGGCGGGTATGTAAATGTCTGTTTTAAAAAAGTGCGGATTGGCTAAACCTGTGCCCGTCAATCCGCTTTCTTGTATCGTTCAGGCCATCAATTGCCCGAGTTCGTCGCCGCTATGCGGCGAATGCAGGACGTCCGTGCACTGAGGTTCTTCTTCTTCTTCGTGTACGTAGGTGAATGCGACGACTTCGTTGGCGAGTTGGTCTGCGTCGCCATAGATGATCTCGTCGTCTTCACCGGCAATGATATTGGTTTGAACCAGGGTCCATTCCTCATAGGCCTCACCGCCGACATACTGATCGCCATAGGCACCGACATCGATGATGGTGGCAACGTTGGTAACGGTATTGCCACCTGTCGATATGAACTGGTTCGACCCGTGACCACCTACCTGCATGGCCGCATCGCTGTCGGAGACGATATTGAGTTGCTTGATGAAGTTGACGTCGTAGTAGTCGCCGGTCACGAACAACACTTTCATTTCCGTCGAGCCTGAACCGGAATAGGACCACCAGTCTTCCGGCTCGATCCGGTCTTTCGTTTCAAGACCCAGGAGGAAGGCCTCAAACCCGGAAGACACGCTTCCGAATTCGTCCATGCTGTAGGAGATGATACCCGCCTCATTGCTCAGCTGGTTCTGACCGCCATAGATTGTCTGGGATCCGGCCTCGCCATCGGCGGTCATCGTCACCCAGTCGTTGTCCAGCAGGATATTGGTCTGATGGATGAAGTTTCCGGAAAAATAGTTCCCCAGAACGACAATCAGATCGTAGCTGTTGCCGATATCCTCGACCGTCGCAACGTTGTACTGGCCGTTTGCGTCAGCCATTACCCGCTGGTGCGCTCCGCTGGATTCCTGACTTACGATGTCGTTCGAATAAAGCGTGTTTTCCTGGTAGAGACTTTTGACGTCGAAATAGTCCCCATAGGAAATGTCGATATCCCAGAAATATCCTGTGAAACCCCGGTAATCTATAACGTCGTCAAGCAGCGCCTGCTTGGTCATCTGCGCCGTGTTGGTTGCTTCATTCTCGTTGAGCGAGACACTGGCGCCTGCATTTCCGAGCTGCACATAGTCGCTGTCGGTATAAACGTTGACCTGTGCCACGGTATTCGTCTGATAATAATCCCCAAGAACGACGAATGTTCCGACGCCTTCGTCAAGATCAACGATCACCGCCCCGTTATAGACAGTGTTGCTCCCAAGTTCCGCTCCGACCAGACCGGTGTCTCCCGGAGCCCAACCGCTTTCCTGCTCGGGAATTGGCGGTGGGGCCCCTTCCCGGCGAGCCTCTGTGTCATCTGAAGTGCCCGACGAGCTCTCGGTCGTTTCTTCTTCTGTTTCTTCGACCTGCAACACACCATCAATGTAGAGACCCGGCTCTACCGTCGACAACTCTTCCCCAGAGGCTGCTTTTGCCATCTGCGCTGCAGCAAGGTTGGGGCCTGTGACACCCGGATTACCGCCGCCCTTGGGAAACAGTTCTTCCGGTATGGCATCCGTTGCAAGAACCTCCATATGCGTCATGTGGTACGCAATGTTGACCCCTGAAACAGCATAAATCGTCAGGCCTTCTTCAACACCAAATAGGTCGCTGTCGTTCAGAAGATTGATCTGATCGATATCGACATTGGTTTCGTGTCCCCACTCCTGGCGCGTGACGTTGGGGCCACTTACGAATTCGGTACCGGATTGGTTGCCAGGGAAGTAGGGTTGGAAAAAATTGGGATCAGCTCCGAGCTTGAAATCAACCGGTCTTGGGCCTGCTGACAGAAAACGCATGGCGTTGTCCGGCACGTCGTAGCCGTTTTTGTCGGCATCAGGCCAGAACAGGTTCGACCTGCCCGATCCGAGTTGATCCAGTTCGCCTTGGTTGAAATTCACGTTCGCGGGAGCGAACTCAAGATCCACTTCATTGCGGCGCGCGTTCAAATCTTCATAGTCTGTCCGGGCACGTGCAAGTTCGTCTGTAATGTGAAGATATCCGGCGAAGTGCCAGATGAGTTCTGTAGCACCATTCTGTAACATAATAATTCTCCCGACTGCATGGATCTCAGCAGCGAGAACAGGACCGGATCAACGCCCACGTCGAAGGTCACAGTGATCTATATCCGCGTGCACAATAAGAACCGGCCCGCACGGGCATCCGCGCGAGCCGGTATTGTTTTAAGAATTAGACAGCGTCGCCGTCATCAGAAGTGGTGGAGTCGCCACCCACAATGCTTGCGCTGTTGTACTGCACGATGCTCTGAGTGAAAGCTTCCTGATTGACTGCGCCGTCTGCAGATGCAGAACCGACACCTTCGTTGGAGCCGTCGTCGCCAACGCGAGCGGTTGCACCGTTCGCAGTAGCTGTACCACCATGAGCTGCTGCAGCCTGAATGAAGCCACCGCCCAGATCGTCATTACCGATGCCAATATCACCGACAAAGCCCATTCCAGCGTTGCCGCCTTCGAACTCGACTTTGGCATAGCCCTGGAAGTCGTTGTCGGTCATGTTGTTGATCTGATCAAGGTTGAAGTTGGCACCACCGTTTCCGGCAGACTGTGCAACGGCATCAACCTGAGCAACTGCTTCGTGAATGTGATCAATTCCCATTTCTTCAACGTCGATGACGTCGCTGTCATCAGGAAGAGTGGAAAGGTCGAGATCAACAGTGATGTCTACTTCGATGTCAGTTTCAACTTTGGTTTCGACTTCGGTCTCAACCTTGTTCTCAACTGAGTTTTCGACCTTGTTGTCTACGTCGTTG
>NZ_JAILWL010000627.1 GCF_025698965.1 Roseibium sp. | reverse complement strand
CAAGAAGATCGTCTTCTTCCGTCACCGGCTCCAGGTCGACCATGGCAAGGTTGCAGCGTGAACCGAAAGTTCCGTCCTCATCGAGAACATAGGCGATGCCGCCCGACATGCCGGCTGCGAAGTTTCGGCCTGTTTGACCGATGACAACGACGACACCGCCGGTCATGTATTCGCAGCCGTGATCGCCAACGCCTTCAACCACAGCAACGGCGCCGGAGTTGCGGACTGCAAACCGTTCGCCAGCCACGCCGCGGAAGTAACATTCGCCCTCGGTGGCCCCATAGAGCACAGTGTTGCCGACGATGATGGAGTTCTCTGCGACTATGCGTGTGTTTTCCGGTGGGCGAACAATGAGTTTGCCACCTGCAAGGCCCTTGCCGACATAGTCGTTGGCGTCGCCAACCAGATCAATCGTGACACCGCGAGCGACGAAGGCGCCGAACGCCTGTCCTGCCGTGCCTTTCAGATTGATTTTAAGAGTGTCGGCGTGTTTGAGGCCCTTGTTGCCATACCGTTTGGCAATTTCACCGGACAGCATCGCGCCCACAGACCGATCGACCGAACAGATGGTTTCATCGATGACCGTTGGTTCCTTGCTGTCCAATGCAGGTTTGGCGGCAGAGATCAGGCGGCGGTCGAGAATATCGACAATCGGATGTTCCTGACGAGCTGTCCAGCGGGTTTCTTCCGCGGCCGCTTCCGGTTGGAAGAAGATGCGAGAGAAGTCGAGACCCTTCGCCTTCCAGTGTTCGATCGCCTGGTTCTTGTCGAGATAGTCCGAACGTCCGA
Source organism: Roseibium sp. (assembly GCF_025698965.1). Taxonomy (GTDB): domain Bacteria; phylum Pseudomonadota; class Alphaproteobacteria; order Rhizobiales; family Stappiaceae; genus Roseibium. The sequence goes on along the minus strand of NZ_JAILWL010000627.1, from coordinate 2,224 downwards.
TCAGATCGTCCAGTTTTTCGACACCGAGCGCTGCCATCAGCTCGCGTACTTCCTCGGCAACATAGAAGAAGTAATTGATGACGTGCTCGGGTGCTCCCTTGAAGCGCTTGCGCAGAACCGGGTCCTGGGTGGCAATACCGACCGGGCAGGTGTTCAGGTGACACTTGCGCATCATCAGGCAACCTGCGGCAATCAGCGGAGCCGTTGAGAAACCGAACTCATCCGCCCCAAGAAGCGCGCCGATGATGACATCGCGACCCGTGCGCAGACCACCATCGACCTGAAGTGCGATACGTGAGCGCAGTCCGTTCAGAACAAGCGTCTGCTGGGTTTCGGCAAGGCCGATTTCCCACGGGCTGCCCGCGTGTTTGATGGAGGTGAGCGGTGACGCTCCAGTGCCGCCGTCATAGCCGGAAATGGTGATATGGTCGGCGCGAGCCTTTGCAACACCGGCCGCAACTGTGCCGACGCCGACTTCCGACACCAGCTTGACCGAGATATCGGCTTCCGGATTGACGTTTTTCAGATCGTAGATGAGCTGCGCCAGATCCTCGATGGAATAGATGTCGTGGTGCGGTGGCGGCGAGATCAGGCCGACGCCCGGTGTTGAGTGGCGAACCTTGGCAATGACCGCATCGACTTTGTGACCCGGAAGCTGCCCGCCTTCGCCGGGCTTGGCGCCCTGGGCAACCTTAATCTGGATCATGTCGGAGTTGACCAGATATTCCGTTGTCACACCGAAACGCCCGGATGCAACCTGTTTGATGGCAGAGCGCTGTGGGTTCGACGAACCGTCCGGCAACGGATTGAAGCGCTCCGGTTCTTCACCGCCTTCACCGGTATTCGACTTGCCGCCGATCTGGTTCATGGCAATCGCAAGCGTCGAATGCGCCTCGCGGGAAATGGAGCCGAAGGACATCGCACCGGTAACAAAGCGTTTGACGATGTTCTCGGCCGGCTCAACCTTGTCGATATCAATCGATGTGTGGCCGATTTCGTCGGCGGACCTGATCCGGAACAGGCCACGGATGGCGAAGCGGCCGCTTTCCTGGTTCACTTCCTTGGCAAATGCCCGGTACATGTCCGGCAGATTGGAGCGAACGGCATGCTGCAGCGTTGCAATGGAGTCCGGCGTCCACATGTGGCTTTCGCCGCGGGTCCGGTAGGCGTATTCGCCACCGATCTCGAGGGAGCGGCGCAGGATCGCAACATCGCCGAAAGCTTCGGCGTGGCGCAAGACGGTCTCGTCGGCAACCTGGGTCAGGCCAATGCCCTCGATCATGGTTGCCGTTCCGAAGAAATATTTCTTGACGAATTCGGAAGAAAGTCCGACCGCGTCGAATATTTGCGCGCCGCAATAGGACTGGTAGGTCGAAATGCCCATCTTGGACATGACTTTCAAAATGCCCTTGTCGATCGACTTGATGTAGCGTTCTACAACCTCGTACTGATCAACTTCCTCAGGGAAGTCCATTTCCATATGCATGGACAGCAAGGTTTCAAAAGCCAGATACGGATTGATCGCCTCAGCACCGAAGCCGGCCAGAACGCAGAAATGATGAATTTCGCGGGCCTCACCGGTTTCAACAACCAGACCGACAGACGTCCTTAGTCCCTTGCGAATCAGGTGGTGATGCACTGCCGCGGTTGCCAGCAATGCCGGGATCGCGATCCGGGACCGGCTGATCAGACGGTCGGACAGAATGATGATGTTGTAGCCGTCACGTACCGCCTTTTCGGCCCGCTGGCACAATTCCTCCAGCGCACCTTCCATGCCGGTGGCGCCTTTTTCGGAATTGTAGGTGATGTCGAGCGTTTTTGCGGAGAACTGGTTGTCGGCAATATCGCCGATCGCGCGGATCTTCTCCAGGTCCTCGTTGGTCAGGATCGGCTGACGAACCTCGAGGCGCTTGGAGGTGGACAGGCCCTTGAGATCGAAAATGTTCGGACGCGGACCGATGAAGGACACAAGGCTCATCACCAGTTCTTCGCGGATCGGATCGATCGGCGGGTTGGTGACTTGCGCGAAATTCTGCTTGAAATAAGTGTAGAGCAGTTTCGACTTGTCGGAAAGTGCCGAAATCGGTGTGTCGGTACCCATGGAGCCGATGGCTTCCTGGCCAACGGTTGCCATCGGAATCATCAGAAGTTTGATGTCTTCCTGGGTGTAGCCGAAGGCCTGCTGACGGTCGAGCAGGCTTTCACCGGCAACCGGGGCCCGTTG
>NZ_JAILWL010000626.1 GCF_025698965.1 Roseibium sp. | reverse complement strand
CTTTTAGTCATTGCTTTGTTTGTATCGGGCGCTTTGTCCGTCCGATACCTTCTGTAGAGTTTAAGCATTTGTACGTCTCCATCTTTGCGTGATGAGACAAAGATGGTGTGTTTTCCCGAATTTGCTATTTAACTATTTTTAAATCTGCAGTAACCGAACGGAAATGAAAAGTATTCTGTTTCTGTCAGATCGTTCCGCAGCTTGCCGCCATCAGTGCCCTGTCGATTTCGTCCATCTTTGTCGGGTGAGGGACATAGGCCCTTAGAAGGGCAAAGCCGCTGATTTCCTCGGTTTCGATGACGATCAGGTCTTCAAGATTTTCTGGCGGGTTTTCTCTCAGGATAGACAACTGTTCGGTCGTGAGAACCAGCATGGACAGGCGTTCAGCACCTGCCGTCCGATTGTTGAGGCTGTAAACAGCTTCGCCGGCGGAATTGAATAGCCCGATGGACCAGAACGGCACCGGAATACTTGCGTCGAACAGAACCGGCCCGTCTATGAGCTGAAAACGGCATGTGGCGTGTTTCATGGCCGGGTCGAGATCTGGTAAGGCTTCGTCTCCCGGTTTTACGTCCGGCAGCAGATTGAACTGCCGGTCGGGACCGTGTTTTGCCACGTTGTCGAACGCGCTGTGCTGCACATTATGGGGAATGCTGAGCACCACGAGAATGTGGATGATTGCCGCCAGACATAGCGTTGCCAGTATTCCGACGGTCAGGCTGAAGCGGGAAGAAAGCGTCATGGACACCCCAACCTTTCAATGGTCGGCATGCCGACACCGTCCAAGGCAGCACCCGTGGTGACGGGAGCATCGTAAAGGCGCAGCACGAATCGCAATCCATCGCTGGCATTTGCAGTTGCGGCCAGCGGCAACCAATTGCCGGAATGCGGGTTTCTGGCTGCCGTTACTTCAAATGTACCATCCGGGTTGCGCAAGAGATTCTGGCTTGCCAGATGCACTCTCCCGGGCAGGGTCTCCACAAGCCGGCCGTGACCGTCCACGGCGGTCAGTGTCCACAGTCTGGCAGAGGGTGTCTGACCTGCAATTCGGTAAATGCAGGTGGGGTCAAGAACATGTCCGGCTCTGTCTTCACGGGCAACCAATGCCAGCCCTTCGCCGGAGGCAAGCGGAACGACGGCCCCGCGTGTGTAGATCGCGACCGAATAGGGATCTGCGTCCGCCGTACCGGCTTTGGGATAGGCTTGCCACGAACCAATCGTGACTGCATCAAGAGGTTGTTCTCGCTCAATAACGAAATAGGCGGAACTGATACCCAAAAGCGATGCAAGAGCGACGACCAGTGTGACCGTTGCAAGGGTGCGCAAAGGATGGCTGCGATGGGGACGGATCGCGATTGGCAGCTTTTCATCATACCAATCTGCTTCGCTATGAGTCTGGCCAGGTGGGCGAATTGAGGCGTCTGTCATTGAGCGGCCGCATAGTCGGTCGGGGAAGAGGGCGCTTCTGGCCCGATCCTGGCACTGGACTTTTCGTTCAGGCGGTTAAGGTCTTTACCGATCCTGAGCAAGATCTCCTGTGTCCGTCGTTTCAGGACACGTGGTTGTGCTTTGATAACGTTCTCTTCTGATTGAGTATCCGGCGCAGCGCGAGCCAGCCGGGGCAGGGTTTCTGCTTCAACACCCGGCATCCTGGCAAGTTCGATGCCCTTGTGGGCGTAGTCATTGTAAAGTTGCCAGGTCATTGCCGGCAGACTGCCACCTGTGACGCGGCGCGTTGAGGAGAAGTCGTCGTTTCCGAACCAGACCGCGGTCGAAAAATTACCCGTATAGCCAACGAACCAGGCATCTCTATAGGCATTTGTCGTCCCGGTTTTTCCAGCAGCCACAACACCATCGATGCGAGCGCGTCGTGCCGTACCTGCTTCCACAACGTTGACCAGGATATCGTTTATTTCATGGACCTTGTCTTCTGGCAGAACGCGGACTTTTTCCGTCTCTTCCTGATCGCGGAGATAGAGAACTTTTCCGTCGCTGTTCTTGACTTCCAAGATGGCGTAAGCAGAGGCCTTGTAGCCGTTGCTGGCGAAGACAGCATAGGCCGACGCCATGTCAATCACTGAGACCTCCGACGAGCCGATCGGCAAGGAGATGGAATTCTCAAGCTCATGTGTCAGTCCCATGGCATAGGCGGTTTCGATGATTTTTTCCCGGCCGAAGTCGAGAGAAAGCCGGACCGGGATCGTGTTGATCGATTTCGTCAACGCGGTCCTTAACGTGACCGGACCACGATAACGTCTGGAATAGTTTTTGGGTGACCAGTTGCCGATCCAGACCGGTCTGTCCGGAACAATGCTGTCCGGACCGTAGCCGTTCAAAAATGCGGTCATGTAGACAAAGGGCTTGAATGACGACCCCGGTTGCCTCAATGCGGCAACCGCACGATTGAATTGGCTTTCACCGTAGGATCTGCCACCTACCATTGCGACGACGGCTCCGTCGGGAATCATGGATACAAGGGCGGCTTCACTGGCATCGCGAAGTTTGCCGTTCTCCCGCAATATTGTTTCGACCGCAAGATCGGCCTGGCGTTGCAGTGCAGGGTCGAGTGTCGTGCGCACGGTCACGATGCGGTCACGGGCAAGGGCAGGGTTGCGCCGTGCCAGTTTCTTAACTTCTTCAAGTGCCCAGTCGAGAAAGTATTCAGGCAACTGCTCCTGAGACCGATCGACAGCAAGGGCCGGATTGCGTCTGGCTCCGATTACTTGTCCTTCCGTCAACAGGTCTGCCTGGACCATGTTGGTCAGCACTTCGTTTGCGCGGGCACGGGCTGCAGGAAGGTTGATATGAGGAGCGTATTTGGTCGGTGCCTTGTAGAGGCCGGCGAGCATGGCGCTTTCGGCAAGCGTGAGTTCGCGCACATTCTTGTTGAAATAGAATTCCGACGCCGCCGTCACACCAAAGACACCACCGCCCATGTAAGCGCGGTCGAGATAGAGCTTCAGGATCTCCTGTTTGGACAAGTTGGCTTCAAGCCAAAGCGCCAGATAGGCTTCCTTGATTT
>NZ_JAILWL010000625.1 GCF_025698965.1 Roseibium sp. | reverse complement strand
TGCCATGGGAAGGTTACAATTACGTTGTGGAGCTTCTCATAACCACGTTTGCGCCAGAATGGGTCCAACGGACGATAGTCGACGGGCTTCATTGGGTGGTCGTCGGGACGAATAACCGCACAGAAAGCTGTCGCACCATACCCTAGCCTTCTGGCATGAGCTTCGCGCTCATCAAAAAAACGATGACCGATGCCCTGACCGCGATAAGAAGGATCAAGCACGGATTCAGCCAGATAGAATATATTTGCAGGATTGTATCCGCGTTCTTCAAGCGGTCCCTTGAAAGCCTCGTATTCCCCTCCCAGAGGCTCGCCGGTCGACGCACCGACCAGCCTGTCTCCATCATAGGCCCCGACAACCACGGCCCCTTGCGTTTCAGCGTAGCGTTGCAAGTACCTGGCTTCATATTCCATCGAACCTTCATACAGGTAAGGCCAGTCTCTAAAGACTGAGATCCGCAGCCGGGCGAGATCGTCCAGCACTGCTTTTAGCTCTTCACCCGTCAGACTTCTGATCTCTACCGGCACGATTTCCCCTTTCCTTTGAAGCGTCGATTGCATCCGAACGTATCGGAACACGGCTTCCCGAGGTGAGACAAAAAAGTTGCGACAGGAATTTGCAGATTTTCCCTTGGAAAAAGACATTCCTGTTCAGCTATGGGTTCTGTCGACAGACTATCGGAAAATGCAGAACGGTCTGACGGCAGAAAACAGGTACTTGATCTGCAACTTGTTCAAGGTCGGCAAGCTACTGGAATTGAACAGCTCATTGGAAGAAAGTGGCTAACGCACAACCTCGAAGTCTCTGTCTTCGTTTAAGAAGCGACACTCTGTAAAAAGATAACTTGCTCTACACATTTACGTTAACTCGGAAATTTGGCTCTACAATTTCTTCAAAATTGCTAGAGTAAAAATCGAAACTGAAAGTGCGATCCGGGGAATCCTGTGGTTCAACCTTTGAAAGACTTTAACAGCACCATTGCAAGGTCTTCGTCCAAACGGGATGAGAGATCGGATGTAATTGCAGCTATTGACGGTCTGATCAATGAACAGGCATTCAAAAAAGATCTCGGCCGCTGGGATTTTCTGCATTCCTTGAGCGAAATCGACGCCAGCCACTGGGCAAAGATCGTCAAGGGCTCCGCACGTCTTACTCCCGGAAAATTCCGGCTTCTATGCAAGGCATTGTGCGAAGACCCGGCACAGGAAGACCACCTCAAGGACCTTTACACCAGTTATCGTTCCTCGATCAAACGCTCCAGGGCAAAGCCTGTTTCCGAAAAGGAGCCGGAGGACCTTGCCGGCGCACTCAAAGGTCTGGCTGCCGATCTGGACATTCGATGCGAAGACTTTGCTGATTGCACAGTGTTTCGGGAGGTCATCAGACGTGCGATCCGCACACCCAGGTCAGCCGGCGATTTTTCAGGAGCCAAGCGCAATGGCAGAATTCTTGTACAAGGGCTGCACAATGACCTGTACCACCTGAGTTCCGATCGAGCCGAAGAACAGCTCATCGATCTCATGACCGCCTTGTGCTACGTCGCGTATCAGACAGCGGACGCTGATCTTTTCCGTTTTGCTGTAAAATCAAGCCACTTGCCTGCTGAGCCGAAAAAGACAACGCGCCTTCTCAAAGCAGTCCAGTTGCATTTGCAGCGCCGTTTCAACGAGGTCTTTTTCGACGTGCCAATCGAGCAGCTTCTCGATATGCAATCGGAGGCGAACTCATTGGCCGAAGACAGCCAGGAAAGCTGCGAAGAAAGAATGCCCATGGGCATCATGATCCGGCAGAACCATAGCCGGCTGTGTCTGCAAACCGGCCAGGCTCTTGCTCGAGACCGCATTGCACTTCAAAGAGCTGTCGAGATGAGTGACAGGGACGGAGACAGATTCACGGAATTTCAGGCTCTTTGTCGCGCCTATCTGGCAAAGTGGCATCTTGTAAAAGGTGATCTCGATACGGCTCAGACTACTCTGGCAGATGCCATTTCGCTTCTGGACCGGAAACTCGGCAAGTTCCATTGGGCAAGAGCCTGCGTGCGCGAATACCAAGCCGAAAGCGTATTGCACGAAATTCGTGTTTCAACACCTTCAGAAGACCTCGTCGAAACCTGTCTTGGATACCTTGATGATGCCTTGAAGAATATTCAGGTTTGCGGAAATCAACTCCAGATGAAGTTGTTGGAAAACAAGGTGGAACAGGTTCGAAACTCTTCGCTCTGAAGTCGATTGTGGCAGCCTGCAAAATGCGCGTCACGATTTTTACCAATTTTTGCCAGAATTTTGCCATGGCGCTCAATTGCTCTTTGGCTATCCTTGACGGGTATTGTTTGCCTCGTCGTATTTGAGGCCCGCTGTCTGCGATTTTTAAACCTAGCCTTTTTTTCTAACCATCTTGAGATATCGCCCGGTGGAAACGCTGGGCGATATTTCGTTTCTCAATTCAAACTGCCCCGCAGTCAATCGCGTGCTTCAAGCCAGGTCTGCGCGCTGGTCATGTTTCCATCCAAGATACTTGCTGCGAGTTTTTGACCGACAACTGCACCAAACTTGTAGCCATGACCGGAACAAGCCGAGACAACAGTCGCCTTGCTCTCGGTCCTGACAAAGAAATGTTCATCGGATGTAAACGTGTAGGCACACGTCACCACATCGTCCACCCGGTACTCCCCGATCCGGGCAATGGGCGGCGAAAAGTAGTTGCGAAGTGTCTCTCCTTCATCCGGCTTGGCAGTCCGGTCTTGATCCGGAGCAGCCTTGTATTTGTGAATACCGGCTCCAAATTTCAGACCCGTCCCTGTGACCGGAGGCAGGATGTATCCGTCAACAGGTCCGCCCGGATCAAGAATTGCCGGCGCGTTTTCCCAGCTTTCGCGCAGATCCGCAGGTGGCGTCAGATAGACTACCGCCGTCCGGTAAGTTGTCAGGCTGACATCCAGCTTCGGAAACAGGCCAAGCGTCCACGCACCCGCAGTGACCACCACGTGTTCTCCGGTCAGCTCAGTACCATCGCGCAGAGTGACCGTGCCA
>NZ_JAILWL010000624.1 GCF_025698965.1 Roseibium sp. | reverse complement strand
CGCACGCTTTGCCGTTCATGTGTCATCGGAACCGGGATCGGGATTGTTCCGGGTCTTGGGCAAGTCGTCGCGGCGATGATGGGATACACGGCTGCGAAAAACGCATCAAAAAACCCCGAAAACTTCGGAAAAGGCGAGATCGAGGGCGTTGCTGCGGCGGAATCTGCAAATAACGCCGTCAACGGTCCGACACTTGTCCCGCTTCTGACGCTTGGCATTCCGGGCGACAACGTGACAGCAATCTTGCTCGGTGCCTTTGTTGCCCAAGGGCTGCGTCCAGGACCACAATTGTTCGAAGAGCAGGGAGCGACCGTTTTTGCGATCCTGATCGCAATGGTAATCGCCAACTTGCTTTTCCTGGTCATCGGATATCTTTCGGTACCCTTCTTTTCCCGGCTGGTCACGCTGAAGAATTCGCTGCTGGTGCCGATCGTCATCATGTTCGCATTCGCCGGTGCGTTTGTGTTCCGCTCGGACTCGTTCGACCTGTTGATGCTGGTGGCTTTCGGGGCGTTCGGCCTCGTTGCCCGGGCAGCACGGTTCGACGTCATGCCCATGGTCATGGGTTTCATCCTGGCCCCGCCGATGGAATACGCCTTTGGCCAGACCGTTGCGATGGCCAACAACGCACCGTTCGCATTCCTGTTCACCGAGCGGCAAGGGATGCTCATCCTTCTGGCCCTGACCCCTGTTGTCGGCTTCATCCTGTGGAGGAGGATGAAGAAGATGGTTGCAGGTTAGGGCAGGGAAGACCTGCGTCCGCATCGTCCGCGGGTCTTTGAACAATCATTTCGATGCACACGGAGGAGGAAGAAATGATGATGAAGTTATGGAAAGGAGCGGTGTTCGCCGCGGCAGCGGCGATGGCTGCCACTGTTTCCCCGGCTCAAGCCGAATATCCTGAAAAACCTGTGACAATGGTCATCCCGCTGGGGGCTGGTGGATCGCACGATCTGAATGCCCGTGTGATTACTTCTACAATTCCCTCGTTCCTGAACCAGGCGATGATTGTCCGGTTGACGCCGGGCGCCGGGGGGCAAAAGGGAACGCAGGAGGTCGCTACTTCCAGCTCGGACGGCTACACGCTGCTGTTCAGTCACAACTACATCGATATGCTTCAGCAGCATGTGGAGAACCTGCCCTACGATCCATTGAAGGACTTTGTGCCGGTCGCTCGCATCAACTACGCGCCGATTGCCGTTATTGTGCGCGCCGACAGCCCATATCAGACATTCGATGAGCTGATTGAAGCTGCAAAGGCGAAGCCGGGTGAAGTCCGGATGGCGCATTCAGGCAACTGGGGAGCTTTGTTTGTTCCCGCTGCACAGATCATGAAAGCGCGCGATGCCTATTTCAACATGGTGCCTTATCAGGGTGGGGGTCCGGCTATGCAGGCCCTGCTTGCCGGTGACGCTGACCTGACAATGGCGTTCCCGTCAACGATCGCACCCCTGTTGCTGTCCGGCGATGTGCGCGTGCTTGCGACTGCGGGCGCCGAGCGGATCTATCCGGACGTTCCGACGTTCGCTGAGGTCGGTGTTGAAGGGGATGTGGGCTTCATGCACCGGGTCGTATTGGCACCCGCCGGTACGCCTGAAGATGTTCTTGCCAAGCTGGAAGCCGCTTTCGCAGCGCTTTTGGAAGACAAGACCTACAATCGCATGATGTCCCGTCTTGGTGAGAACGTCGACTACATGTCCGGGGCTGATTATCAGGCAATGCGTGAATCGCAGAGCGAAGCCTACAAGGACCTCGTGAAGTCGATCACGCAATAAGCAAAAGACGCCGGCTTGGCATTGTTGCCCAGCCGGCCATTCTTCGTAAAAGAGACAGGAAGTGCCTTCTGTCCTGCGCGACAGATCGACCAGTCCTGTCCGGTGGAAAGAAACCGGCATGAGAATTAAAGAAAAGCAGATATGGACGTTTCGCGTCACGGGACGCCAGGAAACCAACACCAAATCGGTCGTGAGCGCCCGCGATGTGAGCATGGTGATCGATGAACCGATTGAACGCGGCGGCACCAACCTCGGTCCGATGCCCGTCGAAACGATGATTGCCGGTCTTGTCGGCTGCACTCATGTGATTTCAAACAAGCTCGCGGAAGCCAATGGTGTCAGGATCACGGAGATGGATATCGATGTTGTCACCACAATGGACAGCCGTGGTACCCGTCTGATCGAACCGATTGATATACCGTTTCCCGATGTGAAGATTTCGATCACGGCGGAGATGGATGGCACTGAGGAGGGGATTTCGGCTGTCGTTGAAAAACTGCGCCACCACTGTGCTGTATCCAAGATGCTTCAGATGTCCGGAAGTCGGGTCGCCGAAACCTGGAAAATCAACGGCAGTACCTGGAACGCGGAGGCGGCCTGAGGAGCCGGTTCCTTCGTGACCAAACCCATGATGCCATCCGGCGTGGTGCCTTAAAAAACACGCCGGTCAACAGGAGCAACAGCGTGTTCGTCAGCCAGGGTGTCAAGGTTGGAGAGCAAGGCATCGGGAAGTGGAATGCCTTTCGAGCTTCGATCCGCCCGTGTTGCATGCAGACGTTCTCCGGGGAGCCGGATTTCTTTGACACCTGGAAGGCGCCGAGACTGTTTCATTTCTTCCCAGACACCGTCGATCGACAATTTGAAGCCGGCCGGGTCCGTGAAAGCAGCGATGTTGAGCATGAGGATAAATTGACCGGTATTGGTTTGGCTTCTCGAATCCGCATTGAAGTCAACGACATTTCTGCCAAAGGCGGCACCGTTGAGAACGCCGGCGAGAATGCCGAAGACGAGAGAAAGACCGTATCCCTTCGGTCCGCCGATCGGCAGCAGGAAGCCCTCAGAAGAACGCCTGGGGTCGAGGAGCGGCTTGCCTTCCCGGTCAATCATCCAACCTTCAGGCATCATCTCGCCGCGTTGGGCAGCGGTCTTGACCTTGCCGTAGGCCGCGACCGTGGTCGCCATATCAAGAACGATCGGCGGCCGTTGCGCAGCCGGGATCGCAACCGCAATCGGATTGGTGGAAAGAAGCATATCCGTT
>NZ_JAILWL010000623.1 GCF_025698965.1 Roseibium sp. | reverse complement strand
TGTCGAGCGTTTCGGCAATGAGGCACCTGCCCTTCTGCTCATCGGACGAAGAGGTTGGGAAAGCGAAACTGCTGTTGACTTGCTTGAGCGATGCGAACAACTGAAAGGGCATGTCTTCGAGCTTGGAGGTCTGTCAAACGACAGTCTGCAAGAATTGATGGCGGGAGCATCGGGCTGCCTGATGCCCTCTCTCGTCGAAGGATTCAGCCTGCCAATGGTTGAGGCCATGGCAATGGGAATTCCGACGATTGCCTCAGACATATCGGTCCACCGTGAATTGGCCGAACCGTCGGTTCGACTAGTGGACCCATTGGACGGACCGACCTGGATTCAGGCAATCATGTCCCAAGCGGATGGATCCTGTGACGGCAACATGGCATCGGACGCACAGCGGGCACAGGCAACCTACACCTGGGAAAATCATTTTCGAGTTCTGGAAAGTGTACTGGTCGGAGCAAGGGAATAATCCAGCCACAATGTCACGTAAGCGCCACCATGGGAATCCCAGCGTCACCTTTCAGGCCAAGTCATCTCAGGCGGCAACAGAGCTCCCTGTCGCCACCGGGAGACTGCCTCTTGGTCAGAGGCTGTTTCTCTGGCGAAGTCTTTCAACGTTGCCCGCGATCCACGGATAGGTCTTTGTAAGACCTTCCATCAGGCTTTCGGAAGGAGCCCAGCCGAGTTTTTCCCTGATCAGATCGTTGTGAGAGTTGCGCCCACGAACGCCGAGCGGTCCAGGAATGTGGCGGATTGAAAGATCCTTGTCGGCAATGGTCATAATCATTTCAGCCAGCTGATTGATCGTTACCATTTCTTCGGAACCGATATTTACCGGACCAGCGAATGTCTCGCTTCGGGTAAGACGAACGGTCCCTTCCACACATTCGTCAATGTAGAGAAAGGACCTGGTCTGCTCGCCATCTCCCCACATTTCGATCTCGCCACCAAAATCAGCTTCTGCAACCTTGCGGCAGAGTGCTGCAGGCGCCTTTTCGCGGCCACCTGTCCAAGTTCCTTCCGGACCGAAGATATTGTGGTACCTGGCGACCCGACACTCCATGCCGTAGTTCCGGTTGTATGTCAGATAAAGACGTTCGGAGAACAGTTTTTCCCAACCGTATTCACTGTCAGGGTTGGCCGGATACGCACTGTCTTCTCTCGTGACAGGCGCGTTCGGATCCAGCTGATTCTCTTCCGGATACATGCACGCGGAAGATGAATAGAAAACCCTCTTGATGTTCCGCTTGGCGCAAGCATCAAGAACGTTAAGGTTTATCGTCGCCGAATTGTGCATGATGTCAGCGTCGTTTTCACCGGTGAAAATAAACCCCGCACCACCCATGTCGGCAGCAAGCTGGTAAACTTCATCAAAACGACGATCTATTACAGAGCGGCACAGTGTCTGATCGCGCAAATCAACGATCGCAAAATCATCCGCTGCCGTTTCGCTGAATTCCGGATATTTCAGGTCCACACCCCGTACCCAGAAACCGTCGCGCTTCAATCTTTTTACAAGGTGCGATCCAATGAAGCCACCGGCGCCACACACTAAAGCAGTTTTCATTATCGACCTTACCCGTCTCTTCCACGTCTAAACGTTAGATAAAATAAAAACGACCGTTAGCAATCGGTCGAAATTCACCTCTTGTCTATGGGCCAATTGCGCGCGTGAGGTCAAGGGCACGTCTAACGATTTTGGCAACCTTTGCGCCAATGGGAAAGGACAGAAGACAGTTGATGTTCGATTGCAACTATCGCAAATGAAAAGAAGGCGTAATTAAGGCGTCTTCAATTGACGGAAATCCGAAATAACCGCTCCTCTTTGCCTTGCTCACTCTAAGACAACCTGAACAGACTTACTCTCTTTGACGGTACAGGAAAGGTCTTTGTTGGCACTAGTTCAAATACCATCGCTTCTCCGTTTGCCCAGCCGACAAGAACAATTGCCAGGGACGAACGCCGGGCACAGCAACGTGCTGCAGATAAGCGTGTACACCCCGCGCAACTTAATGAGTAAGCAAATCAATCCAAGCCGTCGAGTTTCGAAAACTGGTACCCGATAAACGCCGCGAACAATGTTTTGCAACTGCAACATGATCGTATAATAGTGCTGCTCAATGCAAAATAGGGCGATGATCAGCCTTTAGAGAGAAGCAATGTACGCAAACACATTTCGCCAGGGCATTAAAAGGCAATATGCCATTGTTTTTGCGCTCATAATTCGCGAAATGACAACCCGGTACGGTAGCAAGGTCGGTGGTTACATGTGGGCCATTCTGGACCCGGTTCTGACGATCACTATCCTGACGCTTGTTTTCTCGGCTGTCGCACGCGTGCCCCCGCTCGGGCGCAGTTTTGCACTGTTTTTCGCCACTGGATATCTGGTGTTTTACATGTATCGATCGCTCTCGGACCAGGTCAGTTTGTCCGTTGAGGTCAATCGTCCCCTGCTGATGTATCCGGTCGTCCAGATCTATGACACAATCATAGCCCGCTCCACCCTTCAGGTGATCACGCTGTTCGTCGTCTCCCTCATCATGTTTGGCAGCCTGGCCCTGGTGGTTCCCTTTGAAAGGCTAGACATTTATCCGATCATACTTGCCAGCATTATTTCCATGACGCTCGGTATCGGTGTCGGAATCTCCAACATTGTCTGGTTTCATCTGAGCGGCACATATCAGCAGATATGGGGTATCATCAACCGGCCCGCCTTTATTGTTTCCGGGGTATTCTTCCTGCCCGAAAGCATTCCCCAACCGTTTCGAGATGTTTTGATGTGGAACCCTCTCGTCCATATCATCGGTCTGTTTAGAACTGGATTTTACCCAACGTACAGGGCATCTTACGTCGATCTGAATTATATTATTGGGCTTGCACTCTTTTCTGTCGTAACGGGCCTGATTCTTGTCTGGAAGTTTGAAGCGACCCTTCGGGAACTCAAGAAATGATCCGACTGCAAAACGTCACAAAGTCCTTCAAACACAAGAAAGCGATCCAGTATATCGTGAAGGACGTGTCGTTTTCGATTCCCCGTGGTGACAGCATAGGTCTTCTCGGC
>NZ_JAILWL010000622.1 GCF_025698965.1 Roseibium sp. | reverse complement strand
GTTACCAAAACAGGCCTTCCTGCTGACTTTGTGACACGCGTATGGGCACAGTGGAATGATACCGAGGGTCCATTCAATCGAACTACAGATGGAATGGCGCTCGTTACAAGCGAATTTCATAAAGACTTCAACGCTATATGGAGGGAAGTAAAAGGCGCGTGCTCTGGTTCGGATTCTTCTTTTGCACTGAGTCTAATAAAGGCAAGTTCCAACCAAACCAGGGTTTTTGAAAGTATCCAAAAACCAAACGGAATTGTAGCGGCAAGCGACGAGGAAACGATTAACCTTATTCGGACGCTACACGTCATACCGATCGACCTGCAATCCGCTCATTCAGAGACAGAGACCCAAGCGATCGCACAATGCCGTCGATTGCTCGGCTCAGGAGATGCTGACCAAGCAAAAGAGCTATGGAAAGAGCTGATTAACATCGCCAAGGATGTACGGCTTCGAAAAGGCACCATCACAATTCAAAGCCTTTGGTCGCTTCTTCGCACCAGATTCGAGCTTCGTCACAGTCCAGATTTCGAACGTGACTGGGAAACGCTGTCGGATGTCACTGCTGACCGCAAAGAGCGCATAGAGACTGAGCTCCCCTCTGGATACACCGTCCCTAGGACAAACGATAAAGCGCTCTTGAAGAAGACGCTCTGGGAGAATTCTCTCAGTGTCGTCTTTGGGGAATCAGGTTGTGGCAAGTCAGCCTTGGTTAAGACAGTCCTGGATATGGAATACCCATCTTGGCAACAGGTTTGGTTCGGCCCCGAAGAGTTTAAGACAGCTCTAAGTGCGGCGAAGCGAGGCGGTCTTCCTCTTCGACACGAACTTTCTATAGTCCTAAATGCGACGGTCAAACAAAGAAATGTCCTCGTCATTGATTCTGCCGAACGGATTGAGCCAGCCGAGTACGTAGTCATACGTCGATTACTTCAAGCAATTCTTCAAAGTAATGGCCAAAATGATGACGATACTTGGCGCGTGATCTTAATAACTCAGCCTCAAAGCTGGTTCGCAGGCGAGGAGGCTATGTTTGGTAGACAAAAAGCCCAACTCGTAGAACTCAAGCAGCTCGACGATTATGACGTGAAGCTCGCTTTGTTATCTTCGCCAAGTCTTGGATGGCTTACGGGGCATGACGAGACAATCTCAGCCTTAAGGAACTTGCGGACCTTTGCATGGGTGATAGCTGCTGGTGCTGCTATGGGCTCACAATCGAATGTGCCCACATCCCATACAGCCATCGCTGATAGGCTTTGGAAATATTGGACAAAGGACCGAGCCGACCTACAAGCCTTGATGATGCGGCTCGCGGAAAGAGAGGCATCGTTTGAGCGAAGCTTTGCATTGACTGACTTGGACCCCGGCGATACCGCAATTTTCGCAAAGCGTCACTCAGAACTTCCGCTCACGCAGAATGAACGCACGAATCGTATCGAATTTGAACACGACCTTGCGGCCGATTGGGCTCGGTTTCAGTTCCTAAAGCAAAATTCAACGGATACTTCGAATTGGGCGCCTCTAGCAGAGAACCCACTATGGACTAATGCGCTCCGGATGCTGGGTCAGTTCCTACTTAGGCAGCCAGCGGAAAGAGGCACCGCATGGGATGCTGCGTTTGCAGCAGCCGAGGTCGCCAAGAAGCGACTCGTTGGCGATATTCTCCTTGAGGCTCTTTGTTTGGATCCTGAGGCGGAATTCTTTCTTTCCGAGCGTGTCGAATTCTTGCTTGCGAATGACGCCAAGCTCCTCACACGTATGCTCGTCAGGTTTCACCACATTGGGACAGTTCCAAAAAGCGGCGGACGAGGTCTGAGCTCTTCACTAAGTTTGTATATGGAAGCGGAGTTCCGCTCGATTATCTTTGCTCGTTGGCCTCCTCTTCTTCGGTTTCTTATCTCACAGCGGGAACGTTTGGGTGGGCTAGTTTCTTCAGCCCTTGCCAAGGTTATTCAAACCTGGCTCACAGGGACTGTACGAGAACTCAGCAATGGTAAGACGATGCCCTTCCGTCAGGAACTAGCGGAGCTGGCCTTAGCAATGGCGCGGACTGTTCAAGTCTCGAAGGGTCACACCGTAATGTTTATAACGGACGAGCTCGAGCTTTACCTTGCGCCACTCGCAGGAGCTTCAGATTTACCAGAAGAGATTTGCGACTGGGCGCTGGAGCTAGCTGGGCGTCGCCCAGTTACCTCAGAGGTTAACCGGCGGATCGCAGAATCCAAGCGTGAGAAAGCGGAGGCGCATGCTGAACGTTTGAAAACGGATCCAGGTTACAAGGCTCAGCATGAGAGAAAACAACGGTTACCACCCGCAATTGGCATGTTGCGCGAGGACCTACCACCTTGGCCACTTGGAGCGAGCCGGCAAGTTGATCAGGACTTTAGGTCTGCGTGTATTACTGGGCAAGGTATACAATCACTAATGCAAGCTCGACCCGAGGTGGCGGCCGAAGTACTGCTCGCTCTCGTAATTGAGGATGAGCCAACACGCGAGCATCATTCTAGTAGAATGAGATTAGATTTGGGCCTTGAGTTTTCACGCGATGGCTATCCTACTGCCTTCTGGAAAAGTCCCTTCTTCAGCTTCCTAAAAATAGCGCCAGATACGGCCGTTGGTGCGCTCATCGAGCTTGTTAACTTCTGCACTGAACGATGGCTCGACGAACGAAGGCGCAAAGATGCATCTAGCTGCATAGGCCTGCTGCTCTCTGATGACTCCGAAAAGAGTTTCTCTGGAGGGCATGAAGTATTTTGCTGGCCTCAATCAAATGACATGGGAACTGGCAATCTCTACTGTGCGCTTGACGCTCTGGAGCGATGGCTAGTACTGCAAATTGACACTCAGGAAGATGTCAGCTTAGTTCTTGAGAGGCTATTGCGAGAGGGCAATTCCGTAGCTTTGATAAGCGTCCTAGTCAATCTATCCAAGTATTGTCCTTCACTCCTTAAAGGGCCGCTAGCACCACTTCTGACATCGCCGAACTTGTATTTTTGGGATAGCGCTCGAGTCAGACAAATCGATTGGACTTTTCATGCTTCAAGCTGGATGCGTGATGGCC
>NZ_JAILWL010000621.1 GCF_025698965.1 Roseibium sp. | reverse complement strand
CTGCGCTGGGTCGACAGTCCGCTTTCCGGTGGAGCTCCCAAGGCCCTGGTCGGTGAACTGACACTGATGGCTGGCGGTTCGGCGAAGGATGTTGCCGATGCGCATAACGTCTTGAAGCATGTCAGCTCCAACTACACACATATGGGACCTGTCGGGGCCGGTCAGACAACCAAGCTGATCAATCAGGTTCTTTGTGGCCTGGGCTTTCTTGCGGTTGCAGAGGCAACCCAGCTTGCTCTTGATGCCGGGGTCGACGCCGCGAAAATCCCGCAGGCGCTCAAGGGAGGGCGCGCGGATAGCGCGATCCTGCAGGAATACATGCCGCGCTTTGTGGAACGCGATTACCGCCGCACCGGCCGGATCGACAATATGGTCAAGGACCTAAACGGTGCACAGGACCTTGCCCGGCGCACCCATACGGCGATGCCACTGACGTCCCTTTGTGCAGAGGTTCACAGAATGCTGACGGCTGCGGGTCTCGGCGGCGAGGATCAGGCTGCGCTTATGGAGTTTTTCAAGGGACCAGATAAGGAGCAATTCAAATGATCACCCGATTTGCGCTGTTCGAGGGCAGCGTCAAACCCGGCAAGACCGAAGCGTTTCGTGCTGCGGTAAAGGAGCGGCTGGTTCCTTTGTGGCGCCAGTTTCCCGGCAACAGCGATGTTCGGGTCATGTTTGGAGAAGAGCGTGACGAAGGCGCACCGGAGTTTCCGTTGATCCTGGCGATCACCTATCCCGACAGAGACGCGATGACAGGAGCACTTGAAAGCGACGCTCGCAACAGGTCTCGCGAAGTAACCGGGGACATCGTTTCCGAGTATTTCGATGGGCGGATTCATCACCATGTGACCGAGGCGAACGCATACGCCAATTAAAGTTTTCACGGTGCTCTCGGGCCCGATTGCATAAAGGGCGCTTCAATTTTTGTTCGGGTCGGTCGTTGCGATTGCAGTGACGGGCCCATTTTGCGTATCTATAGGCTGAATTTAGTGGCGGGGGTTGAATGCAGCGAACTGTAACGATGAAGGATGTCGCACAGCAGGCCGGCGTGTCGGTCATGACTGTGAGCAGGGCCTTCAAGCAACATGCTTCAGTTGGAGAAGAAACGCGCAAGCGCATCCTGAAGATTGCCGAAGACCTCGGATATGTGTTCGACAGCAATGCAGCCACTTTCCGGTCGCAGCGCACGGGATTTGTTGCCGTGGCGATCCCTTCGATCAACAACGCAAACTTCGCCGATACGGTTGGTGCGCTTTCCGAAGTCCTCAAGGTCTCGGATCTGCAGGTGCTTCTCGGCTATTCCAACTATGATATTCGCGAAGAAGAACGGATTGTCGAACAGTTCTTGAGGCGTCGTCCCGAAGCGATTGTTTTGACCGGTGGTCGGCATACCGACAGAACACGCCAACTGCTCGAGCGTGCAAACATTCCCGTAATAGAAACCTGGGATCTGCCGGAAGACCCGATTGACCATGTGGTTGGATTTTCCAATGCGGCGACCATGCATGACCTTGTCGGACATCTCGTGGAAACAGGCCGCAGGCGCATTGCCTTTATTGGCGGCGATACCGATGGCGATACACGTGGGGCGGACCGCAGGCGCGGCTTCATAGATGCCATGGCCGCTCAAGGCCTTTCATCTGATCGTCTGATCGGGGCCGGTGAACCACCGATTTCGATGCGCGAAGGTGCTGATGCCATGTCTAGGCTGCTAAAGGACTTTCCCGATACCGAGGCCGTCATCTGCGTGTCGGACCTTTCGGCATTCGGGGCTCTTACCGAATGCATGCGCAAAGGTGTGAAGGTGCCTGATGACATTGCGATTTCCGGATTTGGCGCCTATGACATTTCGTCAATTTGCGTACCGACCCTGACGACAATCGATCCGCACCCGGTCGAAATCGGACGCAAGACAGGCGAGGTCATCATGTCCCTGCTCCGTGGTGAGGGGGACAAACAAAACGGCCCGATCCGGTTGGAGATCGGGCCGCAATTAAGCGTTGGCGGTTCCAGCGCTTAAGGCAGATTATTGTTGTGAAGCTTCAAGAATGGCGTTCACAAGAGTATCGCCATTTTGCGAAATGAAGGCCTCCCAGACCGGTTTGACCTTTTCCTGGAATGATGCGCCGTCGACATCGCGGTTGACCTTCATGCCGGCTTCTTCGAGTGCGTTGATCATTTCGTCTTCCTTGGCAATGCTCAACTTGCGCTGCATATCGACGGCTTCGGCAGCGACCTCAAGCACGATTTTCTGTTGGTCTTCCGTCAGGCCGTTGAATTTATTGAGGTTCATTGCGACAGCCAGCGGGGAATACGCGTGCTGGGTCATGCTCAGGTAGTCCTGCACCTCGAAAAACTTGAAGGAAAGCGTAACGCCTATCGGGTGGTCCTGGCTGTCGACAACACCAGTTTCAAGCGCAGTGTAAAGTTCCGCCACCGGGATTTGCTGCGGGTTGGCATCCAGGGCCGCGAACATGTCGTTAAGGGCCTTGGAATTGTTGACCCGCATTCTCAGACCCTTGACGTCGTCCGGTGTGCGGATGGGGCCCTTGTTGTTGGTCATGTTCCGATAACCGTTTTCCGGGAACCCAAGTCCTTTCAGGCCATGATCCTCGAATTTCGCCGATACGCCTTGGCCGACTTCTCCGTCCAGTACCGAATAGGCTGTTTCGCGGGTCGGGAACATGAAGGGAAGAGTGAATGCGGCCGATTCAGGCATCAGTCCGGAAAAGTTGTTGAGGCCAACCATGACGATATCGATGATGCCGGAGCGCGCGCCGTCGATCATCGTCGCATCATTTCCAAGCTGGCCTTGCGGGAAAATCTGGACTTTGACTTCACCATTTGTCCGCGTGTCGACTTCCGTCTGGAAAAACTTGGCCAGATCCTGCTGAAGGTCGGTTTCAGGTGCTGCGTGAGCGAATTTCAAAGTCACTTCCGCCAGCGACGATGTCGCCATGCTCAGGGTGACAAGGGTTGCCAGACCAATTTGTTTCAGGTGATTTTTCATTGAGAGTTCCTCCCTTCTCAACCGATGAACCATTTCATCGGGACTGTGATGATGC
>NZ_JAILWL010000620.1 GCF_025698965.1 Roseibium sp. | reverse complement strand
ACAACGTTGCCGCCCTGGCGCTTTTGATGCCACTGGATCTGGAAGCGGCAAGGAAGGCGGAACGCTCGCCTGGCCTCTCGCTGATGCCGCTTTCTTTTGCAACAATCCTGGGTGGAATGATCACGCTGATCGGGACGCCACCCAACATCGTTATTGCCGAATACAGGTCAAGCGCTCTCGGCACACCGTTTTCCATGTTCGACTTTGCTCCCGTCGGCATCACGGTGGCCGTGGTTGGCATTGCCTTCGTCACTTTGCTGGGCTGGCGATTTCTGCCTGCGCATTTCCGTGAAAAGCCGAAACAGGACGGCTTTGTTGAGAGCCTCTATTCAGCGGAATTGAAAATCGGAAAAGTGTCGGAAGAAAAGCCTTTGACTGTCGGTGACCTTTATCCGATTGCCGAGGACAAGGATGTCGTGATCATCGGTCTCATCCGCAATGGCCGCAGGATCAGGGGTTTTGCACGCCGTGAACCGATCAGGCAAGACAACTATCTCGTGGTCGAGGGAGACCCGAAAGCCATTGAAAGCTTCATGGGGGCCGCCAAGCTCGAATTCGCGGGATCGGAACGGCACAAGGGCGGACTGGTTGGATCCGCGCTCTCCCTCATAGAGGCAATTGCTCCCGACAGTGCCCGGATAACCGGACGATCCGCATTCGACATGCGGCTTCTTTATGGACACAGCGTGACCCTTCTCGGAATTTCACGTCAGGGCCGCCGTATCCAGAAGCGGGTTCGCCACGAAATCATCCGCCCCGGAGACGTGCTATTGCTGCTCGGTACGCAGGACCGTCTGGAAAGTGCCTGCAACTGGCTCGGTGTTCTTCCCCTGGAAGGCAGACAGACCGGCATGATCCAGCGCAACAAGGCGTGGCTTGCGATTGCTGGCTTCTGCCTTGCGATCGTTGCCGCTGTCGCCGGCATAGCCTACCTGCCCGTCGCACTGGCTGCCTGTGTCGTGCTGTACGCCGCAACCGGCCTGATAAGCGGTTCGGAGGTCTATACGTCCGTTGAATGGAAAGTGATTGTTCTTCTTGGATCTTTGATCCCGCTGGGTCAGGCTTTTGAAGACGCCGGCAACGCTCAGCTGATTGCCGACGGCATTGTCACGCTGACTACCGGTGCTCCTGCCTGGGTGACCCTCGCGGTGCTGATGGTTGTAACGATGACCCTGTCGGACTTCCTGAACAATGTCGCAACCTGCCTGATCGCAGCACCGATTTCCGTTCAGATTGCCGGCACGCTGGATGTGAACCCGGACTCGTTTCTGATGGCTGTCGCTGTTGCGGCCTCCTGTGCGTTCCTGACCCCGATCGGACACAAGAACAACACCATCATCATGGGGCCGGGCGGATACCGGTTTGGAGATTATTGGCGCATCGGCCTTCCCCTTGAGTTGCTGGTACTCGCGGTCTCCATCCCGGCCATCCTTGTGTTCTGGCCCCTATAGATCAGGCAACGGGTTTGAGCGGCAGACAGATATCCGTCAACAGGTCCGATGGGGCAGTGTCCCTTGGATTGTTGAGATAAACTTCCATGCACGGAGCATCTGCCGGCTCACGGCCGGACTGGGTCAGCCATTCACCGAACAGCCACTCATAGGCCCATTTCATGTCCGTGTAAGGCCCTTTGTAGTGCAGGACAGCATAGTCACCTTCCCGGGTCTCGACCTGTTCCAGAGGAGCGTCTACGGGAAAATCCCCGGGCACCGTCACTCCTGCTACGGATTGCAGTTCATCTTCGGGTACTTGTGTCGGGTCCGAAAAACACAGCCCCTTCATCGCCCCCGCCTGGCCAATCAGATTGCGGCTGACCAGAATACCGACCAGCGTCTCGAACGCCTTGCCGATTTCCATGTAAGGTCCCGTGTGTCGCAGGACGGCAAGTTTCTCGGACGGAATGGATTTGATCTCGACATTATGCATCAATGAACATCCTTGGGTTTGCGGAGTTGGAGCGCCTCCATGTGCTGGCTGCACACGAGCAAGCACACCACTGGCGC
Source organism: Roseibium sp. (assembly GCF_025698965.1). Lineage (GTDB taxonomy): Bacteria > Pseudomonadota > Alphaproteobacteria > Rhizobiales > Stappiaceae > Roseibium. The sequence goes on along the minus strand of NZ_JAILWL010000620.1, from coordinate 1,069 downwards.
GATAGTTGGAAGGAGAATGGCCATAGGACAGCTTGAAGCTTCTGCTGAAGGCTTCCAGGCTGCCGTATCCGGCCCGCTTCGCGACGACGGCAATCGGCATTTCGGTATAAGAAAGGTCCGCGGCCGCCCGGTGCAAGCGCAGGCGCTTCACGGTCGCACCAATGGATTCTCCATATGTGGACTGCCAGACCCGGTGCCAGTGCCACTGCGAGAGCGCGGCAATCTCTGCCAGTGTCGCCAGATCAGGATCCTGATCGAGATTGGCATAGATATATTCTATCACTCGGCTGAACCGTCGAACGTAGCCATTGTCCCGTGGTGAAACCTTCTGTTTTACGTCTTGCGTCATCTGGAGTGCCCTTGCTTGCCTTCGGAGTATCTAGCACCGGCCGACCTGATAAATCTTGCTGACATGCAATCGCGGGGCCTGCGTTGCTTTCAAGGCGCCGTTTGCACACGCTTTCGCTGGAATCTCGGGCCTGTCTCAAGAAAGCAATTTACTTCTCCGGACCGGCCCGATAGCGTTCCAGCCAACGAAAGACCGCTTCGAAAAGAGAGGGAAATATGCGTTTATTAAAAACGTTGAGTTGTGTCGCCGTTTTGTTGGCCGGAACCACGACCGCAATCGCCCAGGGTACTGGCTCTGAAGGTTATTTCCAGATCTACAACAACACCGGCGGGAACATCGTTGTCGGCTTTTACACCAACGACGGCAGCGGCTGGAGCGACAACTGGTTGTCGGCAGCGCTTGAACCGGGCGAAAGCTCTCGTGCGGAATTTTATGCCGACAGCGGAAATTGCGACCAGACGTTCCAGGTCGGTTGGCTAGGCGAAAACGACGATGAAGTTATGGACGACCCGATCGACATTGATATTTGCGCTGCAAGCAATGTCTATCTGGAAGACAATGAAATCTACTACGACTGATTGAAACCAACATCAGTGGCCGGAACGCAATGTGCCGTTCCGGCTCAAAACGTGCCTTCCTTCATGCCAGACCTTTTCCATTTCGAAGATTTTGCTCCCGGCCAGGACTTCGATCTCGGCTCGACCGATGTGAGCAAAGAAG
>NZ_JAILWL010000062.1 GCF_025698965.1 Roseibium sp. | reverse complement strand
GTCCAGATCGGTGATCCTGTCTCTCTTTCACATCGGTATCGCAGCCATTGCCGCTTTTACGCTGACGCATGTACTGACGCTGGACAGCAAGATTGAAAGTGTCATCGTCCTGATGTGCTTCATGCCGCCGTCTGTCGCCACGTATCTGGCCGTGTCCCAGCATCAGCCCGACGAAGCGCATGGAGTTGCAGGATTCATCTTTGTCTCGACGGTCCTGACCCTGGTGACCTTGCCGCTTGTCCTGACTTATTGGGCGACGGGTTAGGGAATGATTTTTATTAAAGAGTATGATTTGAACCGCTACTGAAGAACGGACAGCTTCTTGCTCATATGGACAATGCGTTTGTCGCCGCGTTGTTCCTCATGGGTTTCTGTGAAGCCTGCGCGTTTGTACCAGGTCCGGTTCCAGGTCATGAGCACATGCGTGTAGAGCTTCATTTCGGGCAGCTTGAGCATTTCGGTCCGATGCTGGGCCCAGTCGAGCATGATCCGCCCGAACCCATTGCCCTGCTGGTTCGGGTCAACGGCGATGCTTTCGATCAGCAAGTGGTCGTCATGGGGAACAAGTGCCAGGCTGGCCGCAAGATCATCTCCCGAACGGATCACCCAGACTTCGTGATCCCGGACCAACGCAGCATAATCGGCCAGCATTGGCGCGGGTGTTGCGTTGATTACCGGAATGAAGTGTTCATAAGACCTGTCTGCGAGGTCGTGCAGACCTTGCGCATCACCAGGCGTCGCCCGCACCGGTGAGGATGAAGCAGGTGAAGTGCTCATGGTATTCAGGGCCTTGCTTGCATGAACGATTCAAAGTCGGCCATTCCCGTTGCCCGGTCGAAGCACCCGAATGATCCCCCGTCCTTCATGTCCTCGGCAGCCGCAATGAACGAACCGAATGCGATCCGCGCCAGTCCCGCACCGATCGATACGCGGCTCACGCCAAGGTCGCCAAGTTCCTTTCGTGTCATGTGAAAGTTCTTGCGGCCGGCAAGGACGTTCAACGGTGCGTTGACCGATGCCAGAACAGTGGCGATCTGGTCTTTTTCTTTCAGTTGCGGTGCATAGACACAATCGGCACCGGCTTCCACGAAAGCATTCAGACGCTTGATCGTCTCGTCCAGTTCGTGTTGCGACTGGGCGGGACCTTCGCTGCGCGCCGTTAAAACAAAATCCGGAGCGAGCCTGTTTTTGGCATCGACCGCTGCCTTGATACGTTCGACCGCCAGGTCGAGCGAGTAATAGGGAAATTGCGGGTCTGTCGTGTAGTCCTCGATGGAACAACCTGCAAGACCGACGTCGATGGCTCCTTTCACGGTCTCCGCGACATCATCCGGACTGTCGCCAAATCCATTTTCCAGGTCGCCGTTAACCGGCAAGCTGGTTGCGCTGATGATCTCAGCGGCATGGGAAAGGGCATCGTCCCTGGTAATCAGCCCTTCCGCGTCCTGAACACCGCGTGTCCAGGCATAACCGGCACTTGAAGTCGCCAGGGCATCGAAACGCAGACCATCCAGAATACGCGCCGTGCCGATATCAAACGGATTTGGCATGAGAAACGCTCTGCCTTTCTCATGTAGCGCCTTGAAAGTGGTGCGGCGGCTGGCAATTGACGGCATGGCGTGCTCTCCCTTGGGTAGAAGAAAATGAAAATCCTATTCAGAGTTTCATCTGAAATCGAGGTCCTTTGTTGACGAAGGTCACAAATGAAGCTGTTGAAGGAAAGCACCAGTTTACCGAAATTTCGGGCACCGGTCAGGAGGCAGAGGCGGATTCGCCGAAACTTTTTTCTAAGGCGTGTCGCAAAAATTGCCGGAAACAGCCAAATGGAGGCCCTTCAGCGGAAGGCCTCCAAAAGGAATGAGATTATCTGCTTCCTGGTCAGGAAGACGCGCGGGTCACCTTTGCAGCGAAGCAGCCTCTGCGGGCATAATGCAGGTGGATATAGTCGACCTTGGGATTTGCAAAAAAGGTCGAGATCAGATTGGCAGCTTCGGTTCCATCAATCACATCTGCATCGATTATTTCATGTTCTGTATCGAAGGCGCGCACCGAAAGCAGACGGCTGGTGATGGACGCAGGGATTGACCCCGGCTCCGGATGCCCTTCCGCGGCCCCTTCTTTCACGAAGATCGCATGCCTCGAGCGGTAGGGAGTATCTCCCGGTTGATGTTCGAAATTCAGCAAAAAGACACGTTCGCCTTCCGCTGCATCGGCCAACGATACGCGGCAGGGAAAGCCGCCATCCGAAATGTGAACCTGAACCTGGCGTTCGGCCAACGCTTCGTCGGAGAGACCGTAAAGATGCGAAAAGTCCTCGGCGGACAGGGGATGAATTTGAAACATGGGTCAGGCTCCTCAACTGATTTGAGGCGACCTTAGGAGCGTGTTCTTCTCAAGACGACCCGATTTGCGAGCGACCCGGAAAAACTGCGATGTTTAATGGTCACTGGACGGCCGCCTTGATGCTTTCTTGCGAAACTTCCTGTTGCTGTCGGTGCCAGCTGACCAGCAGGATCATACCCATGATGACAAGATAAGGCAGATAAAAGCGGGTCTCGTAATGCGGGAAAACCAGATATTTGGCGCAGATCGAGGCAAAGACCGAATAAAGAAGCACGCGCGACCGCAGGTCTGTTTTTTCAGGGCAAATACATTTGACGAAGAACAGCACTTGCGCAAACAACAGTGCCAGCCAGGTCTGACTCATGACAGATCGGACCGTCGAACGCACCAGCATCTGCAGATAGCCGCTAACGGAAAACGGCGGATCGAAACCCTTCAGGGTCGGAACATATTCCACATGTGTGAACCACATGTGGATCCACCATCCAGGATGGTCCGCGCCGCTTGTCAGCCAGAGGTAGAGACCGAAACAGGCTGCAAAACAGATGGTCATGCTCCAGCGGCCGGGTCCGTAAATGGCCGCAAAAACGAAGAATACGCCGATAAAGGCCAGATGATCGGGGCGGACCAGAAACGCGGCGACCAGACTGAGTGCGGCGGGTAGATCCAGTCGTTCCAGATAAAACAGCGCCGTGAGAACCAGGAAAACCGTCGCGTAGAGATCCGGCGACAGCAGCTGCGCGGCGTCTCCGAAGGCCGAAAGTACCAGCAATGCGACCACAATGGGCCCGTACATCAGCGTTCCGGTACGCGCCATCCAGATGAGCAATAGACCACCGACGGCAATGGCGGACAGAAGGGAGACGAGCCTGAGCGCGGCCACCGGATTGGTGAAGCCGGAAAGCAGCCGGGCTGTTTCAACATACAAGATCTTGAGCCGGTAGAAGCCGAGCATCGTCACGAAGGCTTCCGGGTCTTCAGCCTGCCGGATCCGATATCCACGGTCCTGTGTCAGGGTAAGGTACTCGCCCTCGGAAACGTTGTCTTTGACAAAGGCATAGCTTTGCCGGTGCAGTTCTGACGTGTTTTCGATTTGCGGCTCCAGAACAGTCGCCGTATAGGCGAACATGTCCCAGTTGGAGAGCGGGAAGACATGAACCACTGCTGCCGTCATGGCGATGAAGAGGCAGAGAACACCAGCTCCGATCCAGCTGCGCAGGGGTCGGTAAATCCGGCAAAGGGTCTGAAAAGTCAGCAGAAACGTTTTTTCCAGACAGCGCTGCGCAAGATTTGACACTGATCGATCTCCCGGGCCCTAACCGGGAAATGGTCAGGATCAGTCTGTTTCTCCCATCTTCTCGTAAGAATTGCGTAAACGCACTTAATCCACCCGTCGGGACATGCCGACGGAACGCGGCGCTGTTTCCCGAAACCCGAATTGTTCGTAGAGGCGGTTTGCCGGAACGTCGGCGATCAGACTGACATAGGCAGTCGCGGGGAGTTCGGTTTCGATAAATTCCGTGATTGCGGCCATGAGGCGCTTTCCCAGCCCCTGTCCCTGATATTCTGGCAGGACGACGATATCGGTTACCTGGACAAAACAACCACCATCGCCAATGACCCGCCCCATGCCTATGGGGCGATCACCATCCAGAAGCATGACTGAAAAGAGACTGTTTTTCAGTCCGGTCTCAGCAGCCTCTCGAGCGTACCCGCTCAAGCCACCATCGGTGCGCAGTTGAAGGTAGGTGTCGACACTTGGCGTCTTTAAAATAAGTTCGATTGCCATTCAAACCTCTCGCGGCCTTCAATTTCGAAGAGCAACTCGAAGGGAAATCTGATTCCCGTTTGGCCGTGAATGCATTTTAGCTGTTTGATGCACCTTCGTCTTGCGGCTAACTTGACCGCGCCCCTTCACCGTGTCTCCATCCGGGAAACTGATTTGGGAGTTTTCATGCGCGACCTGGGTGCCTGGGATTATGTCATTGTCGGAGCGGGAACGGCCGGCTGCGTGTTGGCAAACCGGTTGTCGGAGGACCCGAACGTCAAGGTTCTTCTGCTCGAAGCCGGAAAGAAGGACAACTACATCTGGATACACATTCCAGTCGGTTACCTGCATTGCATTGGCAACCCGAGGGTTGATTGGGGCTTCAAGACCGCTGCGGATCCAGGCCTCAACGGCCGTGAGCTGATCTATCCCCGGGGCAAGGTTCTAGGAGGCTGCTCCTCAATCAACGGCATGATCTACATGCGCGGTCAGGCATGGGATTACGATCACTGGCGTCAACTTGGCCTGACGGGTTGGGGATGGGAAGACATCCTCCCCTATTTCCGCAAATCGGAAGATCATTATGCCTGGGACAATGAGCTGCATGGCCAAGGCGGTGATCTGCGGGTCGAAGAACAGCGCATTTCCTGGGAACTGCTTGATGCTTTCCGCGATGCCTGCGAACAGATGGGCATTCCCAAGACCAAGGATTTCAACAGCGGTGACAATTTCGGTTCCGCCTATTTTCAGGTGACCCAGAAATCCGGATTGCGTTGGAATGGTGCCAAGGCATTTTTGCGTCCGGTAAGGGATCGGCCCAATCTCAAGGTTGTCACTGAGGCACATGTCAGCCGGATAGATTTCGAAAACGGTCAGGCGAACGGTCTCGACCTGGAGGTCGCCGGCGAAGCTTCCAAACTGACTGTGGAAGGAGAGTTGATCCTGGCAGCTGGTGCAATCGGATCGCCTCAATTGCTGGAACTCTCCGGGATTGGCAATCCGGATATCTTGAAAAAGGCGGGTGTCGAACCGCGCTTCGAAATGCGGAGTGTTGGCGAAAATCTGCAGGATCACCTGCAGTTGCGGCCCGTTTTCAAGGTTCGGAATGTCCTGACCATGAACGAGATGGCCAACTCCTGGATTGGCAAGGCGAAAATTGGCCTGGAGTATCTCTTCAAGCGCTCAGGCCCCATGGCAATGGCTCCAAGCCAGCTGGGTGTTTTTGCCAAGACCGATCCATCGTTTGAGACAGCCAACGTGGAGTATCACGTGCAGCCTCTGTCACTGTCGAAATTCGGTGAACCGTTGCATTCCTTCCCGGCCATGACCGCCAGTGTCTGCAATCTGCGCCCGGAAAGCCGGGGACATGTGCATATCACATCGGCTGACAAGTCGGATCATCCGGAAATCCTGCCAAATTACCTGTCGGCAGAAGCAGACCGGAGGGTGGCCGCTGATGCTATCCGTCTTACAAGGCGCATTATGGCAGCGCCCGCCATGCAGCCCTATCAACCGGAGGAACATCTCCCCGGCCCTGACCTCACCAGCGAAGAGGAGCTGGTGAAGGCGGCAGGCGATATCGGTACCACCATATTCCACCCGGTAAGCACCTGTCGCATGGGTGTGGACGAGGCTTCCGTCGTCGACGGTCGGTTGAAATTGCGTGGCTTCGATAATATCCGGGTTGTCGATGCCTCGGTCATGCCGACTATCACCTCCGGCAACACGAATGCCCCCACTGTCATGATCGCCGAAAAGGGATCGGACATGATCCGGGAAGATCGGTTGAATTGATCCGGGTCCAATCTGTCTATTGATCGCTCTTAGCGTTTGGCCTAGCTACAGAATTGGTTTCACCGGATTGGGGTTTTGATGTTTCGGCGCCTGTTTCTTCTCTCTGTCTTGCTGTCGGCATGCCTGATACCTGCGACGGCCCAGGCACCGTTGACGGTCTTTGCGGCTGCCAGCATGCGCGAGGCCATGGAGCGGATCGGTACCGTCTTTGAGAAGGAAACCGGCGTTGAAATCGTCTTTTCCTTTGCAGGTACAGGCACATTGGCACGGCAGGTTGAGGCCGGGGCTCCGGCCGACGTGTTCGTGTCGGCCGATATCAACTGGATGACCTATGCGGAGGACCAGGGTGCGGTCCGTCCGGAGACGGTTCATCCAATTGCTTCCAATGCGCTTGTGCTTATCGGCGCGCGGGAAACGTTGCCGCTCGAGCTGAAATCAGCCGAGCTGGAAAAAGCGCTTGGCGGGGCACGCATGGCAATCGCCGATACCGACACGGTACCGGCAGGGCGCTATGGCAAGGCGGCGCTGGAAAGCCTGGGCCTCTGGCAATCTGTCGCCACGCAATTGGCCCCGATGGAAAATGTCAGGATCGTTCTTGCGTCAGTAGCCAGAGGCGATACACCGCTGGGACTTGTTTACCAGACAGACGCTGCGATAGAGCCTGCAGTCAGCGTTCTTGCCGAGTTTCCCGAGGGCACTCATCCGAAAATCGAGTATCTGGCGGCATTGACCACCGAAGGCGATCATCCCGATGCCACGGCTTTTCTGGAGTTCCTTCGACAGCAGCAGGCACGAGATATCTTGCGCTCTCTGGGGTTTCTAACCGATAAGATGAAGTAGGGTACCAACCCGCAGGCTGCAGCAACTTGTGGCCCATCGAAACAACAGACCGGGCGCGCGTGGATTTTTTCGACCTTCAACCTGCCGAATGGCAAGCACTGCTCTTGACACTGAGGGTCGCCACCGCTGCGCTTGCCGTGGCTCTGCCACTCGCGGTTCTGACAGCCTATCTGCTTGCAAGATATCGCTTTCCCGGTCACGGTATCGTCAACGCTCTGGTTCACCTGCCCTTGGTGCTTCCGCCGGTCGTGACCGGTTATGTCTTGCTGCTGACCTTCGGTCGCAAGGGGCCGGTCGGCGAGTTTCTGGACAATGTCTTCGGCATCAGCTTCGCCTTTAACTGGACCGGCGCTGCTCTTGCTGCCGGGGTCATGTCCTTTCCCCTGATGGTCCGTCCGATCCGGTTGTCCTTCGAGGCGGTCAATCCCAAGCTGGAGGAAGCGGCCAAGTCGCTTGGGGCACACAGGCTTGTGGCGTTCCTGACCGTGACCCTTCCACTCGCTCTGCCGGGTATTCTCGGCGGCGCGATCCTCGGATTTGCCAAGGCGATGGGGGAGTTCGGGGCAACAATCACCTTCGTGTCCAACATCCCGGGCGAAACCCGGACCCTGGCGCTGGCACTATACACCGCAACACAGACGCCTAGCGGCGATCTGGCAGCCTTCCGGTTGACGCTGATTGCCGCCTTTGTTGCCTTTGCAGCGCTGATAGCTTCAGAAGTGCTTGCCCGCCGCCTGCGCGCGCGGTTGGGAGGTGGCCATGCTTGATGTCGATATTTCCGGGCAGGTCGGGAGTCTCGATCTGGAAGCAAAATTTGCCAGCGATGGCGGTGTCACCTCACTGTTTGGCCAGTCCGGCTCCGGCAAGACGAGCCTTACCAACATGATTGCCGGATTGATCACGCCGTCCTCCGGTCACATCCGGGTCAATGATACGACGTTGTTTGACGCTGCGGGCGGCGTCAATCTTCCGGTTCAGGCAAGACGGATCGGACATGTGTTTCAGGATGCAAGACTGTTTCCGCATCTAAGCGTCAAATCCAACCTGACCTATGCGCGCTGGGCCGGTCGCAGGCCCGGGTCAAGAGATCTGGATGAAGTGGTGGACCTACTCGGTCTTGGCACCTTGCTGGACCGCAAGCCGGAAACGCTTTCGGGTGGTGAAAAGCAGCGCGTGGCGATTGGCCGGGCACTGCTATCAGATCCGCGACTCCTGATCATGGACGAACCGCTTGCCAATCTGGATCAGGCACGGCGCAACGACATTTTGCCTTATCTCGACCGGCTCTGTGTCGAAGTGGGAATCCCGATCCTCTATGTCAGCCATTCGATTGAGGAAGTAGCCCGGCTCTCCAACACGCTTGTCATCCTTTCCGAAGGCCGCACTCCCGCATTCGGTCCGGTCGCCGACATGCTGGCACGAACCGATCTGGGCCGCGCAACCGGCCGTCATGAGGCGGGTGCCCTGATCGAAGGCAAAGTGGTGCAGGTCGATGACGTCTGGGGTCTGACCCTGGTCGATATTGGCGATGCGGTTCTGCAGATACCGGACATGGCCGCGAAACCCGGTGATGCCGTGAGGCTGCGCATCCGGGCGCGTGATGTTTCTCTTGCTGCGATACCGCCAAGGGGGCTTTCGATCCGAAATGCCTTTGATGCGAAGATCAAGAGTATTTCGGAAGAAACCGGCCCTTACGCCGAAATTCTGTGTTCGGTCGGCGATCAGCTCATCCGGGCCCGTATCACCCGGGCCTCCGTCGCCGATCTGGATCTGTTCACCGGCAAGACGGTTACGGTCCTCATCAAGAGTGTCGCCATAGACCGGCGCCAGCGTGGCCCTGCCCTGCCCCTTTCGACCGATGTGCCGGTTTAGATGTCTGCGGCCGAGACGACCCCGGATTCAGGCCGTATTTCACGGAAGCTCAAGGTTCATTATACTGGTTCCATGAAACGCAGACCCAAGCGCTGGACCTGGCGCAAGCTGAAAATGATGATCGGCGCCGCAACGGTTCTCGTGGCGCTTGTGATTCTGCTGCTGTCGGGACTGGCGAGTCTGCGTCTTTCACTGGCAGAATCTGAAACCCGGGCAGAGGCCAATCTCGCCGTACAGACCGCGGTACTGGAGCGACTTCTGGACAAGTTCCGCCTCTTGTCACCTTTGCTCGCCCGCGGCCCGGATATCGCGCAGCTTCTCGCGCAGAAGGAACAGGTCACGCATCCCGGTATCGCAGCCATTGCCGCGGGCATGTCCGGGGCTGAGGAAATCTGGCTGATGGATACGTCCGGAAGGGTTGTTGTTTCCAGTCAGGATGCCGTACCAGCCGGTGCAGTTGGCGGCGCAGAGCGAATTCCGCGGGCATTTGAACAGGCAAGGCAGGGTCAGCTTGGGCGTGAACTGATCCCCGGGACACCGGAGTCCCCGTCGAATTATGTCTTTGCCTCTCCGTTGCGGGCGGATGATCACTTCGTGGGTGTTCTGGCAGTTCGGGTTAGCCTTGACGATGTGGAGCAGGCCTGGGCATTGAGCAAGGACCCAATCTTGGCGCTTGATCGCTCCGGGCGCGTTGTCGTGACCAATATCGCCGCTTGGCGCGGCAAGGTTGCCGAGCAGATTCAGCCGGGACTGGATATCGCGGATCTGTCTCTACTAGGGCGCCTGAATCTTCTGCTGCCAGCCGCAGGGGGCGCAAAAAGCCACATGCAGTTGACCTCGAACCTTCCCGTTCTTGGCTGGGAAGTCAGGACACTGGTCGACATTGAAGATGCGCGTCGACAGTCCAGCTGGGCAATGTTGATTGCACTCCTGGTCTGCGTGATCACCGCCGGTGGGCTCTGGTTTCTCATCACGCGCCGGGAAGAATTTGTGCGTGAAGAACGGCGCAGCCGGGCTTCGGCGCTGCGTCTGGAACGCCGGGTTCAAAGCCGGACTGCCGAATTGAGAAAGGCGAACGCACTTCTGGAACAGGAAGTCCGTGAGCGCGAGCAGGCCGAGGCGAACTTGCGCCTCACCCAGGCGGAACTGGTTCAGGCTGCAAAACTGGCAACGCTCGGCCGGATGTCGGCAGCGCTCAGCCATGAATACAACCAGCCTCTGGCCGCGATCCGGTCTGATGCCGAAATCGCAGAGATGCTGATCGAGCGTGGGCGTGCCGGCGAGGCCAAGGGAAATCTTGCCCGCATCGGCGGCATGGTGAAGCGGATGGCGGAAATCGCCAAGACCCTGAAAGGCTTCACCCGGAAATCGGGCACGGATATCAAGCCGGTCTCTCTTCGTCAGGTGATCGATGAAGCCATGTTGCTGCTCCAGCCGCAGATAAAGCAGAACGAGGTCAGGCTCGAACTTGCATTGCCGCAGCACGATATCATCGTCAAGGGCGGTCGCATTCGCCTCGAGCAGGTCGTCATCAATCTGCTCGCAAATGCGGTGGATGCGGTCAATGGCCGGGCCAACCCGGAGGTCAGACTTAGCCTCCACCGGGAAGAGGAAGAGGCTGTGCTGAGGGTCAGCGACAATGGCACCGGAATTGACGAAGACGTGTTGCCGCAGATTTTCGACCCGTTTTTTACCACAAAGGACGTCGGAGCCGGTCTCGGTCTTGGATTGTCGATTGCCTATAAGATCGTCCATGACTTTTCCGGATCGCTGAAAGCAGCTAATCGGGTAGATGGCGGCGCCGAATTCACCATGCGTCTACCGGTGGCTGATGAAAAATTGTTGGCGGCGGAATAGGGAACCGACTTATGGATCAGGCAACAGTCCTGCTGATTGATGACGAGGAAGATCTGCGTGGCTCCTTGAGCCAGGGACTGGAACTCTCCGGACAGGACGTGTTTGCCTCCGACCGGCCTGAGGAAGCTCTGGAACGCATCAAACGTGATTATTACGGGGTTCTGGTAACGGATATTCGCATGCCTGGGACAGATGGATTCCAGGTCATGAAACAGGCATTTGAGATCGACCCGGCATTACCGGTCGTGCTGATTACCGGTCATGGGGATGTCCCGTTGGCAGTCGAGGCCATGCGCGCGGGAGCATATGACTTTCTGGAAAAACCCTTTTCCGTCTCTCACCTGGCGTCTGTTGTCGAACGGGCGCTGGACAAGCGCCGGTTGGTTCTGGAAAACAGGAAACTGCGCGAGGATCTTGCCGACAGAACCGGACTTGAAAGCCGCCTTGTCGGACGAACGGCGGCGATGGATCTGCTCCGCCGAAATGTCACGGCGCTGGCCAACACGGACGCGGACGTGTTGATCCTTGGCGAAACGGGTTCAGGCAAGGAAGTTGTTGCAAGAGCGCTTCACGATGAAGGTCCGCGAAAGGACAATCCCTTTGTCGCGCTCAATTGCGGCGCTCTTCCTGCGGAAATCATCGAGTCGGAATTGTTCGGGCATGAAAAGGGTGCCTTTACCGGCGCAAGTGGCCAGCGGATCGGCAAACTGGAACACGCTCATGGCGGGACGGTATTTCTCGATGAAATTGAATCCATGCCGCTGGAGCTTCAGGTCAAGCTGTTGCGTGTGATTGAAACCCGGAGTATCGAACGGCTCGGTTCCAACAAGCCGATCGAACTGGATGTGCGCTTTATTGCTGCAACCAAGGAAGATCTGGAGGCCGCGGGCAAGGACGGCCGGTTCAGACTGGATCTGTTTTACCGCTTGAATGTGGTGAACGTCGCGATCCCGCCGCTGCGCGATCGTCTGGAGGACATCCCGCTTTTGTTCCAGCATCTGGCGGTTGAGGCCAGGGCGCGTTATCGCCGGGAGATTCCCGATATAAGTGAAGCCTATCTGGCAGGACTCATGGTGCGAGACTGGGCTGGAAACGTCCGCGAATTGCGCAATGTGGCCGACCGGTTTGTGCTGGGACTTGAGCAGTTGCCCGAACCGCAGCCGGATTCCGGCGCCAGCCTTTTCGATCAGGTTGCCTCTTATGAACGTGCACTGATTGCCGCTGAGCTGAAGCGAAACGATGGCGCAATCAAGCCAACATATGAAAATCTCGGCCTGTCTCGAAAAGCGCTCTATGAAAAAATGCGCAAATACGGATTGGGAAAGGACGAGATTGTGCAGGCGATGTCGTAAATATTTTTCGGTGAGTGTCACATTTGGAACGGCTCGGTCGTCCTAGGAGTGTAAGACCCAAAAATCCTCCAATGGAAGACACTTATGACCAATCCGAATGCAATCAACTATCTCGATCATGTTCCTTCTGTCCTGAAGCGGTTTGTTGCCGCCAGCGGCGAGATCGGAAACACCGAACTGGAACCGAAACTGCGTCATCTAATTGATTTACGGGCCTCGCAAATCAATCAGTGTGCCTATTGCGTCAAGATGCATACGGAAGAAGCTCTGGCGGATGGTGAAAGCCAGGAACGGCTGCAGCGGATCACGGTCTGGCGGCATGTCGATGATTATACGGCAGCGGAAAAGGCCGCATTTGCCTGGACCGAAGCTCTGACCGATCTTGATGTGAAAACCGATTACGATAGCCTTCGCAGTGATTTGCGTGAACATTTCAGTGACACCCAGATCAGCGCGATCACCTCGGCGGTTGCCATGATCAATCTCTGGAACCGGATGCAGGTTTCCAACCACTAAGGGGTGCGGCATGACCGGATATTCAGACGGCGGAATCTTTGAAAGAGCACGTCCGCGCCTGATTGGGCTGGCCTATCGCATGCTGGGTTCGATGGCGGATGCGGAGGATGCGGTACAGGACACCTTCGTTAAATGGCAGAGCATGGACAAGGTTGGGATATCCAACCCGGATGCTTTCCTGACAACGATTTGTACCAACCGCTGTCTGGATGTCCTGAAAGCCGCGCACCGGAAACGGGTCGACTATGTCGGCCCGTGGATCCCCGAACCGCTGCAGATTGAAACCGAGACAGATCCCGAATCGGATCTGGAGCGTGCTCAGTCGCTGACAACAGCCTTCTTGCTTTTGCTGGAGCGCCTGACACCGAAGGAACGGGCAGCCTTTCTGCTGCGGGACGTATTCGGCAAGTCATACGCGGAGGTCGCCGAAACACTTGGATTGAGCGAAACCGCTTGCCGTCAGCTCGTCTCCCGGGCAGGCAAGTTTGTCCAGTCCCAGTCGTCCCGCTCTATCCCGACGGCGGAGCAACAGGATGTTTTTCTGAAAGCCTTTATGTCTGCTATCGAGACCGGTTCAACCGACCAACTGGCGGGGCTTCTTGCAGAATCGGTTCAGCTGCGTGCCGATACCGGCGGCAAGGCCACTGCGATCACGCGCGTTCTTGAAGGGACGGAAGTCGTCAACTTCATCGCGAAAGTGCTGTCCCGTTTGTGGGCGGCCGGATCCATCCTGGAACTCAAGATCAACGGCGTCCGGGGACTTGCCGTTCTGGAAGACGGCAGGATCGTCACTGCGATGACGCTTGGGTTCAAGGAAGACGGAACTGTCGACCAGATCTACATAATCCGAAATCCGGAAAAGCTGGAGCGTTTGGCAATGCCGACCCGGCACGACGCGCGCAGCGGCGCATTGTGGCAATAGTGGTTTCAAACAGGCGAAAATGTGTCGATTCCGACACATCTTGGAGACGACATGTGTCGGTGCTTACCCATTTTCGCGTTGCTTTCAGGTAAAACTTCAGGATTGATGCCGGTAAAACAGCAGAAAACCTCAGTTTTCAATGCACCGGAACAAACTGGCACGGCCTTTGCCAATAACCTCCCGACCAGCTTCTGTGCTGTCCGGCCGCGATACCGGCCGTCATATTGAAATGTCTGGGAGGACATCAGATGAAAAAGTTTGTAATCGCTGCCGCTACCGCGGCTTCCTTTGCCATGTCGTCTGCAGCACTTGCTGCCGATGAATGTGGGGATGGCGAAGTTGTAATCAAGTTCAGCCACGTTGTTTCCGCCCAGGGGCACCCGAAGGGCGAAATGGCAACCGCACTTGCCAACCGCATCAACACCGAGATGGAAGGCAAGGCCTGCATGCAGGTGTTCCCGTCCTCGCAGTTGTTCGACGACAACAAGGTGATGGAAGCATTGTTGCTTGGCGACGTCCAGCTGGCAGCGCCGTCTCTTTCAAAGTTTGAATCCTACACGCTGAAATACCGCGTTTTCGACCTGCCCTTCCTGTTCTCCAACATGGATGCAGTGACAACTTTCACCAAGGGTGAAAAAGGTCAGGAACTTCTTGGTGCAATGTCCGACTATGGCTTTGTCGGCCTGGGTTATGTCTTCAACGGATTGAAGCAGTTCTCTGCCAACAAGCCGCTGCTTGTGCCTTCCGATGCCAAAGGCCTCAAATTCCGCGTTCAGACATCTGACGTGGCGGTTGCCATGATCGAAGCCATGGGTGCAAACGCACAGAAACTGGCCTTCAAGGAAGTTTACGGTGCTTTGCAGACCGGTGTTGTCGATGGTCAGGAAAACACCTGGTCCAATATCTACACCCAGAAATTCTTCGAGGTTCAGGACGGCACGACTGAAACCAACCACCAGCTGCTGACCTACCTTGCGGTTACCTCCCAGGAATGGCTGGATAGCCTGGATGCGGATGTTCGTGACCAGTTCCTGAAGATCTTCACGGAAGTCTCCGACGAGTACAATGCTCGTTCCACCGAGATCAACGAAGCGAACAAGCAGAAAATCATTGAAAACAAGGGTGTTGTTCGTCAGCTGACGCCGGAGCAGCGCGACGAGTGGGTCAACACCATGAAGCCGGTTTGGGACAAGTTCCGCGACGATATCGGTCAGGACGTGATCGACGCCGCAGTTGCATCAAACCAGCAAAGCTGATCCGCGACAAGCGGAAGGGAGGGGCTCTTGTGGCCCTTCCCGGGCACTTAATCTCACGAAAACAAGCCGCGTTTAAGCGGAAAGCCCGGAGCGGTCACGCTCCCGACTGGGGAGGCTTTCATGTCCCGTGTTGGACGGTTCGTCGATTCCTTGGAAGAAAACATTATTGCCTTCATTTTGGCATTGATGACCATTGTCACCTTCAGCCAGGTGGTTGCCAGATACGGATTTAATTCCGGTTGGGGCGCAGCGCTGGAATTCACAAGAGTTCTGTTCGCCTGGTTGATCCTGTTCGGCATGAGCTACGGCATCAAGATCGGCGCACATCTGGGCGTTGACGCCGTGATCAATCTGTTGCCACGGCCCCTGTTTCGTCTTGCAGCTCTTCTCGGCGCTGCCCTGACCGTGCTTTACGCAGCGCTTCTATTTGACGCCACGTGGTTCGGCGGCATGCTGGCACTGGAAAACAAAGGCTCGTCAGGTGGCGCTTATGAATATGTCGCCAAGTTCTACAAGCTGCCCATCGGCATGGAAGACCTGAAATGGCCGCCCTTCATCCAGGAATGGTTCGGCGTCAAGGAACGTGTCCCGCGCTGGATTCCCTACATCATTTTGCCGATCGGTCTCCTGTTGCTCGCCTTCCGGGCGGCTCAGGCCTTCGTACTGATCCTTCTTGGCAAGAAAGACGCCATCATCGCCGCGCATGAAGCGGAAGAGCTGGTGGCTGAAAACAAAGACGTGCTGAAGGATTAAGGCCCGATGGAAACCGCATTCCTCTTCATTTTTGTCTTCGGCTTCCTGTTCCTCGGGGTGCCGATCGCCGTATCGCTCGGCTTGTCCGCCGTGCTCTACATCGCGCTGTTCAGCCACGATTCCATGAGCTCCGTAGCGGTGCAGCTTTTCAACGCCTCGCAGAATTTCACATTGCTGGCGATTCCCTTCTTCATCCTGGCCTCCAGCTTCATGTCGACCGGCGGCGTTGCCCGGCGCATCATCCGCTTTTCGATCGACGCTGTCGGTTGGATACGTGGGGGACTTGCGATTGCCGCGGTATTCGCTTGCATGTTGTTTGCAGCCTTGTCCGGGTCATCCCCGGCAACCGTTGTCGCCATTGGCACGATTGCGATCGCCGGCATGCGCCAGGCAGGCTATACGAAGGAATTTGCAGCCGGGGTCATTGCCAATGCGGGTACGCTTGGCATCCTGATACCACCGTCTATCGTGATGGTCGTTTATGCCGCTGCGACCAATGTCTCGGTTGGTAGAATGTTCTTTGCAGGTGTCATTCCGGGAATCATCGCCGGATTGATGCTCATGACCGCGATCTACATCATGGCGCGCGTAAAAAAATTGCCGGCGCAGCCGTGGGCAGGATGGAAGGAACTATGGAGTTCCGTGTCGCAAGCAGCCGTCGGCCTGTTCCTGATGGTCATCATCCTGGGCGGTATCTATGGCGGCATCTTCACACCGACGGAAGCGGCCGCGGTCGCAGCCGTTTATGCCTGCCTGATCGCCCTGTTTGTCTATCGTGACATGGGTCCGCTGGCTGGTATCGGCTGGGTCGAGGACGGAGACGGCGAGCTGGGTCTGACAGGCTTCAAGACCATCACTTACGCCGTTGTGGCCATGTTCGTCTGGTCGGGTCTTGCCTATGCATTCACGGACCGCGCCGCCATGTTCGGCATCGACAGCGCCATTGTCCTGGTTGCTGCACTGGTCGGTTATCCGATCCTGCGGCACGGCATCAGCCCGGCGGCGCTGCCGGCAACCTATGCCACCGGCGGCAAGGTCTGGGGCCGGAATCTCGGCATGATCGGCTGGAAGTTCCTGCCTGCGCTGTTCCACCGGGACACCAAGAAGGTGCTGACGGATTCGTCGAAGACGACCATCATGCTGATGTTCATCATCGTCAATGCTCTGCTCTTCGCTCACACGCTGACGGCTGAACAAATTCCGCAGGTCATCACCGACTGGATGGTCGAAGCCGGCTTCAACTGGTTCACTTTCCTGCTGGCGGTCAACATCATACTGCTGATCGGTGGTCAGTTCATGGAACCGTCCGGTTTGCTGTTGATCGTTGCACCTGTGGTGTTCCCGATCGGCCTGGAACTGGGTGTCGACCCCATCCACCTCGGTATCCTGATGGTGGTGAACATGGAAATCGGCATGATCACGCCGCCAATTGGTCTGAACCTCTTCGTCACGTCGGGGATTACGGGCATGAGCCTCGTGCAGGTGGTGAAAGCCGCTGCGCCGTTCGTTCTGGTGCTGTTGCTGTTCCTGATCCTGGTGACGTATGTACCGGCGCTCTCGACCTTCCTGCCCTATTACTTCATGGGGCCGGAAATCATAATCCAATAAAAAGACGCTTCTGGACGGAAAACTTTGCGGCGGCCTGCGGGCCGCCGTTTTGTTTGGTCAGGTCGTATCCGGTGGTGGAGCAAGTTTACCACCGACAAAAAAAGCCGGCCCGAACCGGACCGGCTTCCAAGGTCTTTCGAACTCATGTCGTGTCAGACGATGTTGCCCAGTTTCATGGCAACGCTCATGTCACCTTCCACCTGCATCTTGCCACCCATGAAGGCGGCGGTCGGGTTCAGCTCGCCGGTCAGCAGGTCGCCAAGGTCCTCGGCAGACATCTTGATGGTGCAATCTGCGTCGCCGTCTTCGTTGCTGACGTCGGAACCTTGCAGGAAGATGATGCCGGTATCGCCGAGATCGAACTTCACGCTTTCCTCGATGCCACCGCCTGCAACTTTTGCGCGGATTCCATCAGTGAGCTGTTCCAAGGACATATGTCTTCTCCCGTTTGAATGAGGCGTGTGCCTGTGTTGCCTCCTTGAAGCATGCCGTTTACGTAACCGTCAAGCAAAAAGGCGTCTGACACCGGTCACGCAATTGTTTTTTCACCCCTCATCGAAAGTCGGACATGGTCAGTGGTTGTCGCGGGGTAATCCCTTGTGGGCCACATCCTTGTATTTCACAGCCGGTTCCAGAACCATGCCCTCGTCGAACTGACCGACCATGCCACGCTGAATCTCCTGCCAAGGTGTCTGGCTGGCAGCTATCTTGAACCCGCCGTCAGCTTCCAGATCGGCTCGGCGTTGCGCCAGATCGTCTTCGGAAATCAGGATATTGGCGGTACCTTTTCTCAGGTCGATTCGAACACGATCACCGGTTTTTAACAGCGCCAATCCTCCCATAGCGGCTGCTTCCGGAGAAGCATTCAGGATGGATGGTGACCCGGAAGTACCCGACTGACGACCGTCGCCGATGCAGGGCAGCGCAGTGATCCCGCGTTTGATAAGGGCCGCGGGTGGTTGCATATTGACGACTTCAGCGCCGCCCGGATACCCGATCGGGCCGGTGCCTCGAATGAAAAGCATGCAGTGCTCGTCGATCTTGAGGTCCGGATTGTCGATGTTGTCGTGATAGTCTTCAGGCCCTTCAAAGACGACGGCACGGCCTTCAAATGCTTCCGGATCGTCCGGATTTGACAGATATCGGTCGCGGAATTCCTGGGAAATCACGCTGGTTTTCATGATCGCGCTGTCGAAGAGATTACCTTTGAGATTGAGGAATCCGGCATGCTCTTTCATTGGTGCATCGAACGGTTTGATGACATCAGGCAAGTCGGTCTGAATCCCGTCGCAGTTTTCGCCGATCGGGGCACCATTGGCGGTTACAGCTCCCGGATGGGGCAATTTGCCGTGGCGCATCAGTTCGGCCACGACAGCGGGAACACCACCGGCATGAAAATAGTCTTCGCCGAGATAGTCACCAGCGGGCTGAAGGTTTACCAGTAGCGGAATGTCGTGCCCAATGTTCTGCCAGTCGTCGTTGTTCAACTCAACCCCGAGATGGCGGGCGATTCCGTTGAGGTGAATCGGGGCATTGGTCGATCCACCGATTGCGGAATTGACGACAATGGCGTTCTCAAACGCTTCACGGGTCATGATGTCGGACGGTTTCTGGTCCTCGTGCACCATGTCGACAATGCGTTTGCCGGTTTCGTAGGAAATCGCACCGCGTTCACGGTAAGGGGCAGGAATTGCCGCTGAGCCCGGCAATTGCATGCCGAGGGCTTCAGCCAGCGAATTCATGGTTGTGGCTGTTCCCATCGTATTGCAATAGCCGACAGAAGGGGCGGAGGACGCAACAAGATCCATGAAGCCAGGATAATCGATTTCGCCGGCGGCCAGCATCTGGCGGGCTTTCCAGACAATTGTTCCGGACCCAGTCCGCTCCCCTTTGTGCCAGCCGTTCAGCATCGGACCGACAGAAAGTGCAATCGCCGGAATGTTTACCGTTGCCGCAGCCATGAGGCAGGCAGGCGTGGTCTTGTCGCAGCCG